>JAHFFU010000141.1 GCA_023247835.1 Candidatus Bathyarchaeota archaeon | reverse complement strand
TGGATATCAACCTAAGAGTTTATTCTAAGACATGCATTATGCATGTTCGATGGAGGATTGTCCGACGAGAAAGGCTCGCGCTCAGACAAACATCCGGTGTTCATCCAGTCAAGCACGGAAAACGCGAGGGGTTAAAATCCCACCCCCGTCGCCATACTTGGTCTTTGGTTCAGGATTCTCAGATTTTTTTAATGCGGGTCTGATGGTGGCCACAGTCAGATGTCAATTTGAGAACCATCAAAGTCTTAAGATTAGATTGGCTCTTCAGGGGTGGAGGCGAATCTGAAGAATGGTGAGGATAGTTGATGATGAGGGAGTCTTCCCAGCTCCTCGGGAGAAGGTTTGGCGACTTCTTCAGGCTCACTACACAGACGCAACAAGCATACATCCCATGGTAAAGGCACCTTGGAAGGTACTCCGCAAGGAGGGAGACGCGGATGTGATTGAGCAACTGTGGGACATGGGTGGACAGAACGTGAAGATCGTGACCAAGTTCACAGCAAACCCACCGGAGAAGCTGACCATCGATTTTCTGGAAGGACCCATGACCGGCAGGATTGTAAACACATACACAGAGATCCCAGATGGAACAAGAGTAGTATCCGAGTGCACAATACAGTCACAGGTTATGGACGACAAGCAACTCGAAGGGACCCTCAGACAATTCTTGAGCGACACATTCGACGATGATGTACGGTATCTGCTCAAGATGAAATAGCGGCAGCTCGCGACTTTGTTGCGCCGGTGCGTTCGAGGACAATAGGGCACTGAGATGTGCCGTAAGGGTGTTTAACCCTTAGGGCGATTCCGGGTATGAAATATGGGAAGTGGACATTTTTTCGGCTCCCATCCCCAACTCCAACCTTAGGTTACTTATGCAGGGTCGCTATATTGTGGGGATGTTGAACCTTTAGTTCAGAATCCCTACGTGAGTTGTAAGAGTCGCCGGGGCCATAGAAGCAATTGAAGAAAGGATATGATGTTCGCATGTCAAGCCCGGTGCAACGAAAGGCGCAGGGACTGGGCCATGCAAGGAATGTTTCAGAGACAACCACGCTATCTGAACTCTCTGGGCAGTAGACCGTAAACCTATTGTGGACGGCGGCTTGTCTACTGTCAGTTTAGGGACAGCGTTGAATTGACAGAAACCGCAGCCCCAACCGGTTCGCCACCGAGGAGTAGAATCTCTAGCGGCAACGAAAAGCTCGATTCTCTAATTCAGGGTGGATTTCTGTCGGGGTCAACGGTCATACTCTGCGCTTCTGCGAGTGAAGACGTTCTCCGCCTTCTCGGAGGCTTCTTGAAAGCCGAGCTTAATGGAAACTGTTTGTTCATCAGTCGAGGAGCTTCGATCCGAGAGGCTTTACAGGTCAGCTCCGATCAAGTCACGTTTCTGGTTTGTGGGGAACGCATTCAACCCTCAAGCAATATGCTCCCAGGGAAAGGCTTAGAAAACCTGACTGAACTGAGTCTTGACATTTCCGACGCGGTTGGCAAAGTTAAGCCGAACCGCCTCATAATCGACATCACATCAGACCTTCTGCTACGCCATGGCCCCCTTCAAACCCGAAAATGGCTCTCGGACCAACTAAGCAGGCTAAAATCAAAAGGAATCACCACTCTCACCGTTCTAAACCCGTCGATGCATACGCAAACTGAAATTGGCTCGGTTGCCGATCTCTTCGACGGCAGCCTGGAGATCATTGAGAAAGAAGTGGACGGAACACGGAGAAAGTACCTTTGCGTTAATTGGATGCATCGTGTCACGCTCAAGGAGCGGGAGTTCCAATTACTAGACCTAACTTCTGCACGTTTAGAGCCGACCCAGGACCGGCGGAGGGTTGCCGTACTGCCGTTACAGAGCATCGGTCCCGACCCCAACGACGAGTACTTCGCGGACGGATTGACAGAGGAACTGATTTCGACGATGTCGAGAATCAGTGGGCTGAAAGTTATCGCAAGAACCTCCGTGATGGTCTACAAGAGTGGACAAAAGAAAGTCAATGAGATCGCCAAAGAGCTCGACGTAGACACGGTCGTTGAGGGCAGTGTCAGGAAGGCAGGGAACAGGTTGCGCGTTACTGTTCAGCTAATCAATGCTCGTGCGAATGATCACATGTGGGGTGAGAGCTACGACAGAGTCGTCGAAGATGTCTTCGCGATTCAGAGTGACATCGCCCGCAGCGTTGCCAAGGCGATGGAAGCGAAATTGTCGAATAGTGAATCGGAGGCGGTCGCGAAGGAATCTACGAGCAACCTCGAGGCGTACACCCTTTACCTCAGAGCACTAGAGGTTCTCCACGAAGGTTCGGCGCCAAGCCTCAGGCACGCCATCTCTCTGCTAGAGAATGCCACGTCGAAAGATCCGGGGTTCGCCAGGGCGTACGCGAGGCTCTCCGAGGCGTGGAGTGATTTGTCTATGCACGAGGAATTCTTGGACGCAACAACTAAGTCTGAGGCTGCAGCCCGAAAATCGCTTGAACTCGCGCCTGATTCGGCCGAGGCACACGCCGCCATGGCCAGAGTTTACGGGAACTTCGACAGGTTCGCCGAAGCAGCCCCTGAAGCTGAGAAGGCTATCCAAATCAACCCTAACCTCTCGGAGGCATACGACGTACTAGGCAGTCTGTATTCCGTCCTAGGTCAGATGGAGCAGGCGCTAAGTGCTTGGGGGAAGATGTACGAGCTGGACCCTCTATCTTTCACTGCCGAGACCAACTTTGCTAGGGTCTTGCGCTGTGCGGGCCGTTATAGTGAAGCGATAAGCGTCCTTTCCAGGGCGAGAGAGTTAAACCCCAAGAACCCGAGAGTCTATTCAGGCCTGTTTGATTTCTATTTTTACCACACCAAGGATTTCGTCAAGGCACAGGAGATACTGGAAATTGGATTGCGGATTGATCCCGACGACCTCTGGCTGAGAAGCGCACAGGCGGAGTTTTACGCGCTAACCGGCAGGAGGAAGGAAGCTGAGGAGGTCCTGCGGGGCATACTGAGCGACAAAAACGAATCCAACAGAATTTGGGGACAGCTGTACATCAACTCGGCGCTGGGAAATCTCGACGAAGCGTTCAAGGCTCTGATGAGGATGGGGGAAACGCACAGTTGGCCAAGTATCATAAAGTTCGCTCCTCTCTTCGAGGATTTGAGGAAGGACCCGCGCTTTCAGGAGTTCTGCGCAAAGGTTGGGATCCCAGCCTAGGATACAGTAACCCGCAGAGTGCTTCTTGGCCTGGACAAACTAAGACGACGTATCAGTTTACCCGACATGCCGGTCGCAATTCGACTACCGCCGAGCTATCTGTTTAATTCCTTAATCGATAATGCTCCTTCTTGCTCTCATAGAACGCAATCTTGTCCAGGTTGGCTTCGCAGGGATCTTGAACCTCCTAGTTCAAATCCCTCTCCCGGCGCCAAAACTTTTTTTCGAATACTTTCAGGACCCTGCCTTGGCCGACATTACTGTTCCGTGAATATTGGCATGTAGCGCTGGTGCGTTTTGGGTGTGGGCCATTTGGCCCTCATTTGATTCCTGGGATTGAGATGAATCGGCGGCGTGCTCGACGGGTTACGTTCCGGGTGAGAAAGGCCATGTTTGCTCTTCTAAGGGACCTTGCTGGTAGCATGGGGAGCAGTTTGGCCGAGCTCTGTCAGGTTTTCATTTTGGCGGGGTCGATTTTCGAGTACGTACGGTTTGAGGATAACCAATATTTGGGGCGATTCGTCACTGCCGTGCGAAAAAACAAACTCGCAGATGAAGTAGACAAGGAGAACCCGCTGAAGGGAGTGTTGATGTCACTTAGCAGAACTCAGAGTGTTCTTGTGAGTGGGCCTACCCGCAACAGCCCACACATAGAAGGATCCGAGCTGATGAAGGTAAGATTGCCTCCACGCTTTGTCCATAGAATCGACCTCTACGCCAATCTCACAAAGGCTACCCGAAGCGCCATACTGACCCGATTCTTCGAGAGAGGCCTCTTGCTTTACATGCGCAGCCAGAGAGCGCTAATGAGAGCCGTCGTAGAGGCGATGCACGGCAAAGAACATCAACCCACCGCGGACGATGCCGATACCGTTGAGGGCTAGCGCTATAGGTGGATTGAAGAGCTTTGACTAATCAGGTTTCCATGATTATTATTATTTTCTTGCTTTGAGAATTTCATTGAGGCCGGAGAACCGCTTGCTTCGTTATTTGGAGAGAGCAACTTTTGTGGGCTCGACAGAAAGTCTCGCAGCTGTTCGCT
>JAHFFU010000006.1 GCA_023247835.1 Candidatus Bathyarchaeota archaeon | reverse complement strand
CAGCGGCAAAGAATTCACCTCCCTCGAAATCAAACCTGAAATGATCGGCCACTACACAGGCGAATTCATCATCACCAACAAAAAAGTCGTACACGGAACCCCAGGCATCGGAGCCTCACGCTCAAGCATGTACGTACCTCTCAAGTAGCAAGACTGGTACTCGAACCACCACACACTTTCAATCAACTCTCTCAATTATCTAACTCTCGCATTACTACTCTAGCGGCTTTGGACTTCGAGTCAGAAGAGAATCAGCTGCAAACTCCTCAAATGTCAACTCATTCTCCGCGCGAGTTCCACCTTTGGGATTTACCTCGAAACCAAATCTTCGCGCGCTTAGATGACGATTATCGAAGAGCGCTCGTTATCCCTTTGCTCGAAAGATTTGGAGCGGTCACACTGTCAAAGCTATTCGATATGAGTCCAGAGACCTTGCGCTGATGGGCTATCGAGGATGCTAAGCGTTTGGACAAAAAGCGAACTGGGTATATCCGATTGGATGTTCTGTTCAGACTCGGTGAGATGGCCGAAGAGGGTTTTTCTCCAGAAGAGATTGAAACCCATGTAACGGCACTCAAGGGCTATGGTTGTTCGCTACCAGCCTATGGTATGCGCCTTCCTTTCGTGGAAAGCTCTTCCATGATCCGTCTGTTGATGCACTTCATCGGTGACGGGTTTATCTATCCAATTGTTGGATCCACCAAAGTGTCTACCTATACGAATCAGAGTGCCCGTCTTCGTAAAGGATTCATCTCCTGCCTCAGGGAAATCTTCGGTGATGTCTCGTCTTGTATCAGGGAAAATGTTTCTGATCAAAACCGGCCTCATGTTCGTGTACCAAAGTGGATCCCATACCTCTTGGTCCACTTCTATCCCGACGCATTATTCGGGCAGTTACGATCCAAGTTGCCTAGAATCATCTTCTCACTCCCTCGTGAACTGAAAATCGAGGCAGTACGTACCCTTGCCGACGATGATGGCTCGGTTCAAGAACTTTGCACCAGATTTGTGTCTGGCTCACACGCACTGTTAGAAGACACGAGACGACTAATCTTACAATTAGCTCAGGAGGACAACGAGCTATCAGGACCACAAAAGGATGTCTTGGCAAACTCTGTGTCTCCCATTAGAAAACAGAGAAACTGGTACAGATTGGACCTCGGTTTTCATGCGTTTGGATGGTATGGGCGAACAATAGGTTTCTCTCACCCCGACAAGGCGCGTGAGCTTGAATTTCGAATCAAGGCGGCTGAGCTGACTCGGCACTTAGATGCTCTTGCACGTGATTTCCTAATATTCTCCGACTTGTCGAATGGTCAAAGGACGGCACAGGAAATTGCCTTTGCACATTTCATTCGTGAAGAATACATTCACGAGTCCCTTAGCTACCATTTAGCGCATGGCCGTGTCATCAAATGCGGAAAATCGTTGAGACGAAAGAAGGCAGCTGCGCAGTGGAGCCTAACCCAAGATGGAAGGAATTGGTTTCAGACATTGAGCCTAGTCAACAGAAACCGGAGGAAAGACTTCATGCGCAAAACGCTGCCGGAACGGGACTACATGAGATACAGATGGTTGAGACATGAGTTGTCCCGTAACCGTCGGTCTGCTATGTTTTTCATGCAGGGACTTCGAGTTCTAGGATCCTAAGATCGCAATGGTAAGCCGCTAACGGGATCCCAGCCTTGCGACGTTTGGGCCGCTACCGGCGTTGGTCTATTCGTGTTTCAAGTCTAACCCTGGCGCAAGTTACGCGTCTGGCGTTGAGTGAAGGATGGGAGATCAGTGACCTCACAAGGACGCTGGTCGTTCTTGCCGCAGCGGCCACTTGGCTTGCCTTAGAGAAGCAGAAGAACCTAGACATGTTGAGAGAAATAGCAGCTCTCGGTCGGATGCGTAGGGCCCTGGGGACGCGTATTTCAGGTGCGGGCCAAACGCGGCGGCCATACCCTGTTGTTAGGGGTAGCCAAGAGACGGATGTTATGACCCTGATCCTGCCCGAAGACATCGCAGAATTGGTTGAATCCTTTGCAGCCGCCAAGATGATATCGAAGAATGATTTATGCGGGGGTCTACTGACGAAAGGCCTGATTATATACATGACCGCGGAGCGGAGGCTCCTTCAAACCCTTAAAAATCAACGGAAGCAGACGGAGGAGCCCTCAGCAGCCACGTAAACATGAATGTAATACCCGGGTACTACATTCGCATTCACTTTCCCGCGCACTTGCATGGCATGCCTCTTCGGTAATCTGAGCGACGGGCTTTCAGCTGCGCCTCTTAGTTATTAGGAAAACAGGTGCGGCTATTATGATTCCAGCCAATAATGAAATAAAAGCCAGCTGCGAGTCCGACCGAGCGGGGTTGGGCTGTACATTTTTGCGTTGAACTTCGATAGGCTGCATGGGAAAATTCAGCGTGCTGGCTGGAGAAGCGATCTGAATAGAAGGCGCGTAGGCTACCCCCACCCCTAGAAGAACACCTAGGATAGCCGCCAACCAGAGTCTTGTCATAATCTCTTTCGTCCTCTTTGTGTACTCAAGTAGGTTAAGTCTACAATTTCGAACAGCACATGATTCAATTAGAGCACACGCTCCTTCCACATTCTAGCACACTCATACCATGAGATCAGAGCTCCCGTTGCCCCAAAGATCATGCCTGCAGGCTCAATGCCGCCCCCCTGGAAGATCGTCCCAGAAGCGTAGACTACGAGGGCTGTGGTGAGAAAGATCGCGTAGAAGAGGTATCGGGGCAGTATGAGGTGGCCTACTTTCAGGAACATCTTTAGCGTTCCCACTTGCACCAGTTCCTTCAGGAAGTACTGCCCCATGGCGTCCTTTTCAGTGACTCCAAGCTCCCGCAATTTTTCCAAGTGGTACAAAGCCGTGCTCGGGCTCGACATTGACAGTGCCCTCTGGGTCTCTCGCACTCCCACTGGTTTCGCGTTCCTGAAGAGGTACCAGTAGACCCTCAGCGTCGTCCCGTGGATCTCGCTTTCCTTATTTGAACCGGTAGCGTTCGATTCCATTTCAAATCGTTGTCAAGAAGACGACGCGACATAGATAGAACTTGCCAGAGAAAGACCGTTTCAAGGGCTTCGAGGAGTAAACAACGTTTTTTAGGGGTACTGTGCACATGCGGGACGCACGGTGCAAAACTGATGCCAAATTGGGGATACTCGGTCAAGGAATTCGACCCAGACCGAGCTGTCAAATGCTCAGGAAGAGAGCTGAAAATATCCCCAAAGGCAGCAACAGAAATCTGCCGAAAGCTTCGCGGGATGAGGCTAGATTCAGCAAAGGAGCTTCTGGAAGCCGTGACAAAGAAGAAACGCGCAATCGCTTACAGACGGTACCATAAGGAGGTCCCCCACAGGAGCTTGGACGAAGGTTGGTACGCTGGTCGCTACCCGGTCAAAGCCGCTAAATCATTCCTATTTCTTCTTGAAGAATTAGAGTCCAACGCGGAATACAAGGGCCTGGATGTTGACCGCTTAAGAATCGTGCACGCGGCCTCTCAAAGGGGAATGAAGACGCAGCGCACTATTTCAAGGGCAATGGGAAGGGCCACACCCTACCAGAATACTCTCGTTCATGTGGAGCTAATGGGATACGAGGTGGCTGACTGACTTGCCCGTTCACAAATACTTCGTCAAAGAGAACGCTCGCAGGGCTGAAATCGACGAGTACTTGTCGCAGGAATTGAAGCGGGCAGGTTACAGTAGGGTTGAGATGACCAAGACCCCGCTCGGCACGAGAATTGTCGTTTACGCTGCGAAACCAGGCCTTGTCATAGGCAGGCGTGGTCAAAGCATTCGAGACTTAACTCAGATCCTCGAAACGCGTTTTGGAGTTGAAAACCCGCAGATCTCAGTTGCAACAATAGACGCCCCTGAACTTGATCCGAAGGTTGTTGCCTCCCAGATTGCGATGGCGCTACAGCGTGGGATTCATTTCAGGCGTGCGGCTTACTGGGCCCTTCAACGAACAATAGAGGCGGGTGCCCTAGGTGTGGAGATCGCGATTCGGGGTAAACTCACAACCGATAGGGCACGCTACGAGAAATACCGCGCCGGATACCTGCCTGTTGTTGGTGAGGCAATCAGCAAAATACTGCGCAGCGCTGTCGTCGATACCCAGTTGAAGCAAGGCCTCTTTGGGATAAGCGTCAGAGTGATGCCCCCGAACGTTGTTTTTCCTGATAAGCCCGTCATCAAGGAGGTAGGTGAAGTACCACCGATACCTAAACCGGTGATCCAGGAAGTCGTGGCAGAAGCTGGGACAGTACAAGAGGTTGCTGAGGTTGCCGATACTAAGAAAACGTGAGATCAGACAGCTGCTTCCTGAAGAACGCGACAAGAAGTTAGCCGAGTTGCGAACGGAGCTCGCCAAACTCCGCACCAACGTGAAGGCTGGAGGCAACGTTGAGAATGTGGGTAGAATTCGTGAAATCAAACGAACCGTTGCGCGCATCCTCACAATCACGCACGAGAAGGTGCGGCCGGAGACCGGTAAGCTATGACCGAGATTACCCCCCAAAACATACTGCGTCACGAACTAATCGGGCTGAGTGTGAAAGTTGTGCACGCAAGAAACTCGGCAGTAAGCGGATTTCGCGGCGTCGTTGTTGATGAGACAAGAAACATGCTAACGGTAACCAGCAAGAGAAGGAAAATCATGATCCCGAAGAACATTGCCACATTCCAATTCAATCTACCGGGCGGGGTCCGCGTAGACGTGGACGGAGAACGCCTAGTCGCTAAACCGGAAAACAGATTGAAAACCAGAGTGAGGCGTTGGTAATGTCCGAGATAGGGATTGGTGCGAAAGCTCCCAAGAAATCGTGCGACGACAGAAACTGCCCATTCCACGGTCACTTGTCTGTGAGACGGAAATTCCTGGACGGGAAGGTCGTGAGCGCTAAGATGACGAAGACGGTGACGGTTGAGAGGAATTACTTGAATTATGTTCCCAAGTATACGAGGTATGAGAAACGCCGAAGCCGAATTATGGCGCATAGTCCTCCGTGTTTGGAAATTCGCGAGGGGGACAGGGTTAAGATAGCTGAATGCCGGCCCATCAGCAAGGAAGTTGCCTTCGTGGTTGTCGAGAAACTGACTGGGCTCAGATGAAGTAACATTTCTGTCTTCGCAACATAACCTTAATTTGTTTCAGGCGCGTTCAGCAGCGCCTCACGTGAAAGTGAAATGCCAGTCCCTAAGACTCGTGCTGTCAGCGCGAAGGGTATGGTAGAATACCGGCTGCACGTTTCACGAGGATTACCGAACGGTAGCCGGGTCAAATGCGCTGACAATACGGGGGCGAAGGAACTTAAGATCATACAGGTTTTTGGTTACCACGGCCGCCTAAGACGTGTTCCATCCGCCTGTGTCGGCGACATGATCAAGGTTTCGGTTTCTAAGGGGACCCCTGACCTAAGGCGGCAGATGTTTCCGGCGGTTGTTGTTCGGCAGGTGAGGCTTTTCAGGCGCCCAGACGGGACTAGGCTCTCCTTCCACGACAACGCGGCCGTCATTATGACTCCTGAAGGCGAATTGAAAGGGACGGAAATTCGTGGGCCAGTAGCCAAGGAGGCTGCTGAGCGTTGGCCAAGGGTCGCCAACCTCGCTAGCATAATCATCTGAACGTGAAGAGAATATGCCCCCTACTGCAAGCAAGCCCTCGAAACAGCGTCGCATGATTTACGAGGCCCCCATACATCGGGCTAGAAGGCTCTTAACCGCGCCTCTATCCGAAGCGCTACGGACAAGTCAGGGAAGACGCTCGTACCCAGTCCGAAAAGGCGACACTGTCAAAATTCTCAGGGGCGACTTTGCTGGCATAGAAGGAAAAATAACCGACATGGACACGCGCAGGCAGCGATTATTCGTTGAGGGCGTTCAAAGAGAGAAGACTTCTGGGACATCTACGAAGGTTTCTGTAAATAGTTCAAAAGTTGTGATTACGAAGCTGAACTTGGAGGATAAATGGCGGGCGCAGTCCATTAAATTGTCGGGGGAGAAGACTGCCGCGGAGCCGGGGGCCTAGACATGGGGCACAAGGGTGGTCTAGGGCACCTCAAGCGGTTGGCCTCCCCCAGCTTCTGGCCAGTGCACCGCAAGGAATCAGCATGGGTTCCGAAACCAAACCCTGGCGCACATGGAACTTCGCTTTGTTTGCCATTAGAACTCATCATCCGAGACGAATTAGCCCTCGGCAGGAACAGAAGGGAAGTTGGGAGCATTCTCGCCAACGAAAAGGTGAGGGTGGACGGAAGACCCAGACGCGAGAAGAATCACCCTGCTGGTTTGATGGACGTTGTAGAATTCACAGACGCCAATATCGCCTACAGAGTCCTTCCCGTGGAAGGAAAGGGCCTCTCCGTTGTCAAGATAACCAAAGACGAAGCCAAATTCAAACTCTGCAAGATTCTTCACAAGGGAGTAGCCCCCGGTGGACTCGTACAGTACGGAATGCATGATGGCCGAAGCCTCACCGTCCCACCAACAGACCGCGAATCAGCCGCATACTCAAGAAATGACACGTTGAGGATAAGCATACCAACGCAGCGTGTCCTAAATCACATCAAATTTGAGAAAGGCAATTTCGCATTGGTCATTGCGGGACGAAACTTGGGCAAAAGCGGGAAGATCGTGGAACTACAACCCGGAACCGCCACGAGGCCTGCAATGGTCACGATTGAGGACACCACCGGCAACAAGTTCGATACGATGGCCGATTATACCTTCGTAGTAGGAACCGACAAACCCACGATAAAACTGGAGGCCTCCTAGTAAACAATGCAAACAGTTACCGAAACATTGCCCAAGAATCCCATGCGGGCCATTAAACTTGCAAAACTAATAGTACACATCAGCGTGGGCAAGTCGGGGGAAATGCTCGAGAAGGCAAGGAAGGTTCTTCAAGAGATCACCGGCCAGAAACCTTGCACTAAACAGGCCAAGAGGACTGTCAAGGAGTTCGGGATCACCGAGGGTGAACCCATAGCCTGCTTGACGACGCTCAGAGGGGAGAAGGCGGCCGCATTCCTCAAACGAGGCCTCGAAGCCGCGGGAAATACTTTGAAAAGGTCAAGCTTCGATGAGAATGGGAATTTCGCCTTCGGCATTAAGGAGCACATTGAGATTCCGGGGACGAAATACGTTCCAGAGCTCGGCATTTTCGGAATGGATGTGATGGGAACGCTTGAACGGCCAGGCTTCAGGATTAAGAGAAGAAGAATAAGGCCATCCCCTGTCGGGAAATCACACCGAGTCTCCAAAGAAGACACCATCAATTTCCTAACCGAAAAGTTCTCAGTTAAAATCCGGGAGGCCTAGGCCCATATGGCGAAACTGAAACAGAAGAAAGTCAGAAAGTTCGGGAAGGGCAGTCGGCCGTGCAGAAGGTGCGGCCAATACGGCCCCATAATTCGCAAGTATGATATCCTCCTATGCCGCCAATGTTTCCGTGAACTCGCCCCGAGCCTGGGATTCAAGAAATACATGTAGGGTTGAAGAGGATGGTTCTTGTCGAGCTGGCGCAAAGATCAATGCCCATCCCCGAAGGGGTTCAACTGAACATAGATGGAAGAAGCATCAAAGCCACCGGACCGAAGGGAACACTTGAAGAAGACTTCTCACACCTGCCTGTGCATTTCGCCTTGGAAGGCAAATCACTTCGCGTCTACAGCCCCTGGGCTCGAAAACGTGAGGTCGCGCTCGTCGGGACAGCCCTAGCCCACGTTCGCAATATGATTCGCGGCGTAACTTCGGGATTCACGTACAAACTAAAGCTCGTCTACGCGCACTTTCCAATAACCGTCAAAGTCAACGAGAAAGAGAAGAAACTCACCATAGACAACTTCACAGGTGAGAAGACACCCCGAAGCGCAAAGATCATCGGGGCGGCTAAAGTCAAGATCGCAGGCGATGAGATCCACGTCCAAGGAAACAGCCTTGGTGAAGTAAGCCAAACCGCGGCTAATATCCAAGCCGCAACGAGAATTCGAGATAAGGATCAGCGCGTCTTCTTAGACGGCATCTACATATTCGAAAAGTCGGAGGGCATGTAACACGTCATATCGCAGGCCGCGGTTTGTTCGTGAGGAAAGCTGGCGCTACAAGAGGGTCAAAGAGGCCTGGCGTGCTCCACATGGCAAGACGAGCAGAGTCCGGCGTAGCAAGAAAGGCTGGCCGGCAGTTGTCAAAATAGGCTACTCAAGGCCGAGAGCCACGAGAGGTCTTCACCCTTCGGGGCTTAGAGAAGTTATAGTGTGGAGGCCTAAAGATCTGGAAAGCTTGGACCCTAAGGTTCATGTTGGAAGGATCGCCCACACAGTGGGCGAGAACAAACGCGTCCAAATACTCGAGGAAGCAAAGAAAGCAAACATCAGGATTCTGAACCCCGGCCTGAAGAGGCCAACTGAAGTAGTACCTGAGATAGCCCCAGAACCGACTACTACCGAGCCAACTCCCGAAACAAGAGAAATAGAGAAAAAAGAGATCAAACCAGCTAAACAAAAACTGAAGAAGAAGGCCAAGCCAAAAACCACCAGAAAGAGGAAGAGTAAGAAATGACCCTGGTAAGTCAGAAGCGCTTGGCAGCCGACCTGCTCAAGGTCGGAACAACCAGGGTCTGGGTCGACCCGGAAGATACTGACATAGTATCATCAGCTATCACTCGCGAAGAGATCAGGAAACTCATTCACGAAGGAAGCATCAAAAAACTCCCCAAGGTCGGCATAAGCAGGGGAAGAAAAAGGGTCAGGCACCAAGAACTCTTAGCAGGCCGACACAAAGGGCCCGGAAGCACGAAGGGAAGCGCCCGGCACAGCAAGAGAATATGGGTAGTTCGCATCAGGTCCATAAGGAGAAGGCTTCGAACATTGCGCGATAAGCGCTTCATTACAACACAAGTCTATAGGAAGCTATCTCTCATGGCCAAAGGTGGAACCTTCAGGAGCGCGTCACACTTGGATGAATACATAGACACGCACAAACTCGCAAAGAGACGTTAAGATGCAAACAGCTCAAACTCAAAGGGCCGAAGCAGGCTGGGTCCCCAAGACCAAAGTAGGCAGGATGGTTCAGAGCGGGCAGATAGTTTCCTTGGAGGATATCTTCACACAGGGATTGAAGACGAAAGAACCCGAAATTGTAGATGTGCTGCTTCCAGGTCTAAGGCAGGAAGTCCTTGGAATAGGCTTCGTCCAAAAACAAACTGATGCAGGCGAGAAATCACGCTTCAAAGCAATCGTAGCTGTCGGGAACGGGACGGGTTTTCTGGGCGTCGGAGGCGGAAAAGCAAGACAGGTAAGGAGCGCCATCGACAAGGCCACGCTAGCCGCGAAACTCGATGTCGTGCCGATTCGTCGGGGGTGCGGCAGTTGGGAATGCGGTTGCGGTCAACCGCACTCGCTCCCGTTCAAAGTTCGAGGAAAGTGCGGCAGCGTCGGAATCGAGATAATCCCTGGCCCACGAGGATTAGGGTTGGTCGGAGGAGAGACGCCAAAGACCGTTCTTACATTGGCGGGCGTCAAAGACTGCTGGACGAGAAGTTTCGGATCAACAAGCACGCTCGGCTCTATGGCTTTCGCCGTCTACGAGGCCCTCCGCAGCACCTATCGTATTGTCACGCCGAAAGATTGGGTCGCCTAGATAGCTTCCAGTCCCTCGAAAGCCGTGATTCTCTGAGTCGTGTGCCGAGCAATTCAGCGTCCATGGCATCCTCTGAAGGTTGAGAATAGGATAGGGGAATTTTGTACAGCCACTAGATTATGTGTAGTTCCTTTCCGATTTTTTCAAAGGCGCCTATGGCGAAGTCTAGGTCTTGCCTGGTGAGCGCCGCGTTCATGATGGTTCTTATTCGTGCCTTGTCCCGCGCTACCATAGGATAAACTATTGGCAGAGCGAAAACGCCTTCCTCGTAGAGCCGGGAACTCAGTCTCTTGGCGATGCCGCTTTCACTGACTATGACCGGTGTAATCGGGGTTGTGCTGTTTCCTGTGTTGAACCCCAGGTCCTTCATAACCTTCTTGAAGTATCCAGTGTTTTCCCACAAGTTCCGCACATGCTGGGGCTCAGTCTCCAGAATATCAATAGCCGCTATGCAAGCAGCTGCAACTCCCGGAGGATGTGATCCGCTAAGGAGCCATGTCCTTGACTTGTTGTAGGCAAAGTTGGTCAAATCCCTAGAACCGGAGATATGTCCGCCCACTACTCCGAAGGCCTTAGAGAAAGTTCCCATCTCGACATGCACTTTGTCGCGATCAAGTTTGAAGTGGGAGACTATGCCTCTTCCTCCTTCACCCAGCACGCCTTCGCCATGGGCATCGTCCACAAAGACCATGGCGCCGTGTTCGGCACCGAGTTTGGCTATCTCATCTAACGGCGCGATATCGCCGTCCATCGAGAAGACGCCATCTGTGATTATCAGAATCCGTCTATACGGTGGGTCATGTTTCTCTGTCTCATCCAAAACCCGCTGCAGGTCTTGCGTATTCGAGTGTTTGTAGACTCCTCTCTCTGCTTGTGAGAGTCTGACCCCATCAATTATGCTGCCATGGTTCAGTTCATCGCTTATTATCAAGTCGCCTTTGCCGGCAAGCTGTGGAATCAATCCCGCGTTAGCTGCAAACCCTGTTTGATAAACAAGCGACCCCTCTGCATGTTTGAACTTTGCCAGTCGCTTTTCCAGTTCAACGTGAATATCCATGTTTCCGGCGATGGGACGAACAGAACCGGATCCTGCACCGTGAGTTTGAATTGCCTTCATTGCTGCTTCTTTCAATTTTGGATGGTTGCTGAATCCCAAATAGTTGTTAGAACAGAACATCAGAACCTTCTTTCCATCGACCGCGCACCATGGCGTGCTCGGACCTTGCAAAACACGAAGTTTCCAGTCAAACTCGTTCCGAACCAGTTCGTCATACTCTTCCCGCAAGAATGACGTTGGGTTTCGCATTCTGCGAACCTCTCTGCATCAGTCTCTCACGATGTCGCTTAACTCTTTCCAGCATAACCTTCCAGATTCAATCTCTCGGTGAGTTTGCCTATCATGTCCTTTGTCATGGTAGGTAAATCGTAGGAAGGCTTCCAGCCCCACTCTTCGCGCGCAACACTATCGTCTATTGACATGGGCCATGAATCTGCAATGTTTTGCCTGAAGTCAGGCTTGTAGTCGCATTTGAACTCCGGGAAGTGCTTCTTGATCTCCCCAGCCAACTCAGCCGCCGAGAAACTCATCCCAGTCAAATTGTAGCTTGTCCGACACTTTATCTTAGACGGATCGGCTTCCATCAAATCTATCGTTGCCTTTATGCAGTCAGGCATGTACATCATGGGTAAGACCGTGTCTCCTCTCAGAAAGCAAGTGTATAGCCTGTTCTTGATTGCCTCATAGAATATTGCCACAGCATAATCTGTTGTGCCTCCACCCGGCGGCGTCTCGCTGGATATGACGCCTGGATAACGGAGGCTTCGCACGTCCACGCCGAATCGTGTGAAGTAGTAGTTGCACAAAAGCTCACCAGCGACCTTCGTGACGCCGTACATGGTGCCGGGGGTCAGGATGGTGTTTTGAGGCGTGTTAACGCGCGGTGCTCCTGAGCCGAAGACCGCGATCGAGCTGGGCCAGAAGACTTTAGTCAGCTTGTGTTCTCTCGCGATCTCCAGCACGTTATAGAGTCCAGCCATGTTCACTTGCCAAGCGAGTTGTGGATTCTGCTCACCGACCGCTGAAAGAAGCGAAGCAAGGTGATGTATCGTGTCAATTCCATACTTCTTCACGACTTTCACGAGACTCTGCCTGTCTGAGGTGTCAAAGATTTCGAAAGGTCCGGACTTCAATGCCTCACTTGGCGCCCTCTTATGGCCAGCCGCAACAACGTTGTCACGGCCATATCTCTCTCGAAGCTCAGGTGTCAACTCAGATCCTATTTGCCCAGTCGCGCCAGTTACAAGAATCCGATTCGCATTCTTCCTCGACATCAGACAACCACATGGATGTTGGAACACACGTGCTCGGGCGTCGAGATATAAGACGTGCCACTCAATACTGCTGATAACAATAATTTCGGATCGAGCACAAGCCGCGACGTTGAATTCTGGAAAACCCGCCTTGCCATTTCGTATAATACGCTGCAGCTTCTTGATGATCGGCTCCGGGAACTGTCGCAAGATCGTGTCAGCGCCTTGGAGAGGTCTTTACCGGAAACGTTTATCTTCGGCCTTTCTGTATGCTCTAAACTGGTTCATTCACATACACCTCGTGTCTGTTACAGGAACGTAAGTTGTATATA
>JAHFFU010000140.1 GCA_023247835.1 Candidatus Bathyarchaeota archaeon | reverse complement strand
CCCGGCTGGATGTTGGGCGGTCAATCCGACGCGGTGTCCCTGAGATCATATTTGCCGAAGGGAAGACGAGTGACGATCTCGTAGCGATTTCCAGGCGGATGATTGAGAAAGATGGGCGAGCGATACTAAGTCGAGTGAGTGAACAGCAATTGGAGCATGTGAAAGAGGCTTTCAAATCGTATGAGATGGAGAAAACGCCTCATGCTGCGCTATTTGTGATAAGGAGTGCCGGTTCTGAGAGGATTGAGGGTCGTGGCCGAGTTGGAATTATTACGGCTGGGACGGTTGACTTGCCGGTGGCTGAAGAGGCTGCAATGATCGCGCGCGAGATGGGTTGTCAGACTTTCCTTGAGGCTGACGCAGGTGTCGCAGGCATCCACCGTCTGGTCGAACCACTAACGAATATGCTGAAGAACAATGTCGACAGCCTGATCGTTGTAGCTGGCCGCGAAGGTGCACTGCCTACAGTCGTTGCCGGGTTGGTCGACATACCCATCATAGCCGTACCTACCTCGTCGGGTTATGGGTACGGTGGCGAAGGACAAGCGGCCCTCATGGCCATGCTCCAAGCATGCTCCCTAGGGCTTGCTGTGGTAAACATAGATTCAGGAATTGCAGCTGGAGTGGTAGCTGCACAGATCGCGAACCGTGTGGATCGGGCTCGGCACGCCGCGGAACTCAAGAAACCTTAACCGTCTTTAGAAGACCGCAGGCGGTCTTAACAACTTCCACCGACTTCAGAAACGCAGCCCTCTCCTCGGTGTTCAACTTAAGCTCGATCACTCGCTCCACGCCTCGAGCACCAAGAACTGCTGGGAGATCTACATACACATCCTTCAATCCGTATTCACCGTTCAGGTGTGCCGTCATGCATAGCACCATTCTCTTGTCCTTGATTACGCTCTCAACCATCCTCGCGATTCCATGTGCAGGTGCGTAGATCGTGGCTCCTTTCAAGGCGATGACTTCGGCAGCAATCTTCCTGGTGTGCTCAACGGCATCATTTACCTCGGCGGGCGAAAGCAACTCGGTGATCGGAACGCCATTTACAGTTGAGAACCTTGGCAGAGGAACCATTGAGTCACCGTGCTCCCCAATAACCATGGCCTGAATGGAGCCTGTTGAGACACCAACGGCTTTTGCGATGAAATATTTGAACCGCATCGTGTCCAACATCCCGCTTTGGCCGAAGACTCGAGACGGTTCGAACCCCGTCACTTTCCAGGCCAGGTAAGTCATCACGTCCAGTGGGTTAGTCACCATCAAGACCAACGTCTTAGGAGCGAACTCAACAATTTTCTCAGCGATGTCTCGGATGATCGTCTCGTTTTTCTCCTGCAAATCGAGCCGTGTCATACCTGGTTTACGTCCCAATCCGCCGATCACAACGACGACATCTGAGCCCGCGATGTCTTTGTAATCGTTCGACCCGACAATGTCCACGTCAGCACCCTGTTCCGCCACCATTTGCCCTAAGTCAAGGGCTTCACCTTGTGGTAGACCTTTGATAATGTCGACAAGTCTCAGGTCCCCCAGCTCTCGCTGAGCTAATTGCAGGGCCACAGCGCTTCCGAGTTTGCCGGTGCCGATGATTGAAATTAATTTTCGGGCAGACAATTGATTGACCAAAATGCTGCTATCGTCGGCACTTGCTTATGGTCTCATCGTTTCTCCATGGAGACCCGATTTCAAAATTGCCTTCTACCAATCAAAACTTACATAGTTCGTTAAGAAATGTTGCAACTCTTGGGTTTCGTTACCAAAGCCTTTTATGGCTTCGCCATCCGCTAAGACAACGTCGATTCAGAAAGGGGAGGGAATATTCATTGGCCGAAATGTTTTGCGTGAAATGTAAGGAGAAGAAGACTGTGCCCGACGATCAGACAACGATGGAAAAGACTGCTAAGGGCCGCAACATGATGCGTGCGACATGTCCTACTTGCGGAACTAAGATGACGAAGTTCACGAAATAGAACTCATCTTGTAACGCGTCTGGACCTGGTCCACCAGTTTTCAATACTTTACCCTCTTTCTTCAGCGTCCTGCACTTTTCAAAGTGAAGACTCGTTAGTAACCCTTAGAGCCTAGCCCGCATTGAGCTGCGTGCTCATCGAGGATTGCGGATTGGAGATTAGCTCCTCAAACCTGAATTTCCGAATTAGGATGGTAAACCTTGAGGAGCTCAAACCGCATGAAGAAGTCATTGACCCTATTGTCGGATCCCTCGCAAACGAGGTCCTCAATGAAGGGCTACTTCGTGACCCATTAGTCGTTGACCAAGAAGACCATATTATTTTGGATGGAATGCATCGCTTCAACTCTCTCAAACTTCTCAAGTGCCGATTTGTTCCTTGTTGCCTAGTGGATTACAACAGCCCTGAGATCAAGGTTGGATCTTGGTTCAGACTTTTCAGGGTCGACGAGCCTGAGCAATTGGCCGAGGAATTGCTGAAAGAAAATCAGCTGAAGTATTCGAAGAGCAAGGTTGACCTGGCCCACACGAGTTACGGCCTCCAGACAGTCTTCCTAACCCGCACAGGGGCAGCATATTCGCTGCCGGAAACGCTGGACCCAATTCAAGTCGCACGGACGGCGGTTGACCTCGAAAGGACTATGGTCAAGAAAGGCCTGGCAGTGACCTATCTTTCAGAAATCGTCGCGCTCCAAGAATTGAGATCTGGTGAAGTAAACTTCATTATCTCCGTTCCCATTTTCACTAAGATGCAAATTCGAGAATTCGGGTTGACAGGCCGGCTTTTGCCGCATAAGGTGACACGTCATGTAATTCCTTCGCGCCCTCTTGGAATAAACGTCCCCTTGGAGCTACTTACAGACGCTGCAATTTCGCGTGACGAGGCGGACCAGAGGCTCGGGGAACTTCTCGCTCAAAGGCGGGTTGAAAGAAAACCCCCGGGTTCTGTTGTCGATGGGCGTCGCTACCAAGAAGAACTCTTGATATTTCTCACTTAATTTTTCAGGTTTATATTCTCGGCATGGCTCTTACCCGACAAAAGAGTTAGACCAGAGATGCCCACGCAAATTTCGGACACGGAAGAGTTCCTGAAAATCTCGGAACGGGCAACGGAATGCCGTGTGAAACGACTCAAGGCCGTCGTAAAATTAAAACTTCGAACTTCAAGTCAACTTTATACAATTCAGATTGACCCTGAGCAGGCTGCGACGTTGCTGAAGCAGATAAGATGCGAAGTTATCGAAGCCTAACCAGGCGAACTCTGCATAGTTGTGAGGATCTGCCCTGTCCGCAGCAGAGGCCGCCTACACTTTCCTCCTAGCAGTCGGCTTCCTTGCAGTTCTAACTGCTCTTTACTCCCTGTATCTTGGCTTGCAATTTGACCGCCATGTGATATTCTCGCTTGAACGCCACAATGTGGATTTTCGTCCACAAGTCTGCCTAATCATGCCTTGCAAGGGAAAAGAGCACGGATTGGAGACAAACATTGAGGCCATTCTCCAGCAAACATATCATAATTATCGCACGGTCATCATCACAGATTCATCCGAAGACCTCGCTTACGCTGAGGCCAAGTCGGCCTTTGCCCGCCACCCGGAAAAGGATTGCCGACTTTACACCGGAGTGGTTTCCGCTCAGGCTAGTGGAAAGGTGGCTGCTCTGCTCGCTGCATTGGCGAAAGAATGGGGGAAGGCGGATGTATTCGTATTTATCGACAGCGACGCTTTGGTTCCTGCAAGATGGCTTGCAGACTTGATTCATCCCCTGAGCGATGAATCGGTAGGGGTCGCGACCGGTTTCCGTTGGTACTTTGCCACACAGGGCCGCTTTTGGTCATATGTTCAAGCCGCATGGAACGCTTCGGGAACGAACTTGCTCTTCAACGACCGCTACAATTTTCCTTGGGGCGGGGCTATGGCGATCCGAGCTCAAACTCTGGAAAAGATCAACATCAGACAGGTATGGGCCGATGCGGTTAGCGATGATTTGACTCTCAATTCTGCACTCAGGAAACATGGCTACAGTATCTCCTTCCTCCCACAATGTACGGTCGCCACCTTCAACCAAACCAACGAACAAGATTTTCTGAAATGGGCTGCACGCCAAACCACACTTACGAAAGTTTTCAACCACGGTATTTGGAACTACGCTTTGGCCGCGTATGCTTTCTTCGATTTCGTTTTCCTAATGGGTCTAGTAAGCTCGGTACTCGGGTCAATTCTTGGGTTAGCATGGTTGGCGCCATCAGCCCTCCTTTTCACACCCTCAGTGTTGGG
>JAHFFU010000139.1 GCA_023247835.1 Candidatus Bathyarchaeota archaeon | reverse complement strand
GTAGCATTCTCCATGCTTGCCATATCCTTTGGGTACGGAACTTCATGGCTGGTTGCGGCCGTGTACACTTTCCTGTTGATATCAGTCATACTCCTAGCCAGGGACCAGAGGGGAGGTGGGGTTGTGTAGTTTTGTGGTGAAAACGAGGGGTTTGGTTGATGGGTGGGTTGGTTTTGGGTTTGGTTTGGGGGTTTGGGTGCCGTTTTGGGTTTGTGCAACGAATGTCACATTTTAGTCGCAGTTTTGTGGGGGAGACGGGTTACTTTCGCGCTGGTCGGATGGCCGCAGAGCTTCGATGAAATCCGTGTTGACGTATTGTCGAGCGGGTTAATATGGAAGGCTCGGCTCCGCCTACTTGTAACGCTGCGGGTACTCCTCAATCGCCTTAGCGTTATGGCTACGTAGGTATGCCGGAGTGCCGGTTCGAAGATAAGAAAGCCTTTGCGGTTGGCTTAGATTCGTGAGAATATGTTAGGGATCTCTGTTCCCCTACTCTGGATTTCTTGTTCGATCTGTCTCAGCAGAAGTATCCGTTTGAAGGTGCGCGGGTGGGTTGCGAAGACTTCGTTGACAGACCGCCAATGAGACTTAGCTTCCTCCTCCATCGCCAACTCGAGCTCATGTTCATCAAGCACCCCGTTATGATCTAAATCGTACTTGCTCTTCTGCTGCATGATTTCAGCAACCTCCTGCTTCGCCAGTGCAGGATCCGAGATGTAGAGCGCTCTAGCGCCGTGAGTATCTTGCGGGGCCAGAGAGAGGCCGTATGTTATCCTTGTGAGCGCACTTTCCAGGTTCCTGGGCGATGCCGTTAGGTAAGCCGAGAAGACGTCGGCGAAACTTTCCCTAAGTCGACTAAGACGAAGTACCAGAAGTTGCGATATGAAATAGACCGCTAACGCAACTATCCCAGCCAAAATAATGTATACGAATCCATTTTCGCGTTCTCCCCTCCGGCCACCTCCGCTGTAGACGCGGAAGCCAAACGCGGCACGAACCACCACATATGCGACCAGCGGAATAGCGGACATGAAGGTCATCACGATCGAATCCTTATGCCGTATATGGCCCAGTTCATGTGCAATCACCCCGCGAATCTCATCCTCGCTGAGCTGCTTAAGCAGGCCTTGGTTCACGGCCAAAGTCATCTTCGATGAGGAGTTGCCGAAAACGAAGGCGTTAGGCGTCTGGTCTGGAACAATTGCCAAACGGGGCTGTTTTACGCCTGCTTGCTGAGCCAGTTTACTGACAGTTTCTTCCAACCAAGCATTCTCGCCTGGCCTCAAGTATTGCAACCGCGTAGTTGCCGCAACAATGTACGGGCTTATAGCGAATTGGATTAGCATGAAAATCATAGCCAGAACAAGCGCTCCGAAGAGTATTCCGATTGGCGAAATGTTCACTCCTACGGCAGCGCTGATGAAGACTGAGACCACAGCAATGAAGGCGACGAAGATGACGAGCGTAATGATGACCGTGGAGTACATGGTGCCTTTGAGTTGTCCCAGGTTCGCCATCGTTAATCACAATATCAGCGTTGAGTTCGCAGGCGAGAAGGAATAGGGAGATTAAAGATTAGCTACCGCAATCCCGCAGTAGAATAGGCTTGGTCGCGGTCACGAAAGAGGTAGCCTGCCCCCACTGCGCGGCACCCCTACAGGTCCAACCAGGGGAGATTCTCGTAACATGCAAGTACTGCGGGTTCACGAGCTTCATTGAGACGGGTAAAGCATTCGAGTTCGAACACTCCCTCATACTCAATTCCATTCAGGCGCCACAAGTTTTCAAACTGGTTCAAAGCTGGATGGCCAGCAGCTTCATCGCATCGCACGACCTCCAGAAGAAATCCACTCTCGCAGAGCAGAATTTGACCTACCTCCCCATCTGGGTCATCAGCGCCGAAGCCCAAACCCACTACAAGGGCATCATAGAACGAATCGCCCCGCCCGTCCAGCAAGAAGGAGACATCGAGAATCGGTACGACTGGTTGGTACTGGCTAGGAGGCAGAGCAACTTTCCCATTCGCTCCTACCACCTATCCCTAGCCGGGAAGATTCCCTTCGACGCCGCCAGAATAGAAGGAGGCGCGAAAATTCTAAACAGTGAGATGGATTCCGACGAAGCCGGTAGGCAAGCACGGGATGAAATCGAACAATTGCACGAGTATCTTGCGAAGGAAAAAATTGACCGAATAGAAGACATCAAGACCCAATTCAACGTTTCAAGCAGCTTCTATCTTCACGCGCCCGTATGGTTCGTAACTTACGTTTACAAGAATTCCCGATTCCAAGTCATGTTAGACGGGTCTTCGTCGGAAGTGATTAAGGGAGACTTGCCTAGCACAGACTTCAAAATGCTATAGTCCCATTCCAGGGCGATTAATCCTTAAAAGCCGAAGCGCGTTTGATGGTTCAGAATTTCCTTGGCTGCGAAGACTCCGCTTGAACGTGTGCAAGAGAGCGACCGGCCCCTAGAACGCTTGATGCTGCAAATTCCCGGGTTCCGTGGGTACAAAGTCAGGGAGGAAAGAAGGGAAGCTGACCGAATCGTACGGGACTACATTTACCGTGTCCTCAAAGCCTCCCGAGACGGTCTTATGGCCTGCTTCCAGCTCCTCAACTATGCCGGCGTCCCGGAGTTAATGGAGCCTACAAACCAGCTTATCGCAAAGTTCGATCGAGTTGCGGAGAAGGTGAACCGTGCGTCCTACGGGTACAGTGGCTTCTTTGATTCCGTACGAATCGACGCACCTCAACTGGACCAGATGCTAGCGTACGACACTCAAACGCTGGATATGGCTCGGAAACTAGCTGATTCAATTTCAACCTTCAAGGCCCAGCTTGGTCAGGGCAAATTCGAAGACACTAGGAATGTCGAAACCGGTTTGGAGAATTCAATCTCACAACTTGAAGCTACATTTGAAAAACGGAAATCGGTGATTGAAGGGGTGGCGCTCTAATGCCCGAAGTCATTGAATGGGTTTCAGCCGGTCCGGATGATCTTGTGTATCGGTATCCTGATGAGAACATAAGGTGGGGAGCGCAACTCGTCGTTCACGAGTACGAGTTCGCTGTCTTCTTCCGCGATGGCAAAAGCTACGATACGCTTGGGCCAGGCAGGCACACGCTCACAACCCTTAACCTGCCTCTCATCACGACGGTTCTTTCCCGCATAGCGGGGTTTCAACAAACACCCTTCAAAGCGAACGTGATCTTCGTATCCAACAAGCAGTTCGCAGGAAAATTCGGAAACAGGGCGCAGACAACTGAACTCGCGCCACTCATGACCTTTGGCTCCTTCTGGTTCAAGGTCGAAGACGCATCCATATTCGTCAACGAGGTCGTCGGCGGGCAAAACGCCTACACCACAGCAGACGTTAACAACTTCCTGCGCGGGTTCGTCAACGAAAAAATGATTGACGTACTCTCCAAGTATGATTTGCAGACCGTATTCACCAAGCTTGACGAGACGTCGAATGAAATCAAAGCCAATCTTATGGATTATTTCAAGAGAATCGGAGTCCAGATGATCGACCTCAAGTTCGAAGGAATCGATACTACCCCTGAATTCCGGGACAGATTGTTCTGGCTCAAGACAGGCCGCGTGTCACCGGACGAAGTGATTAGAATGGAGACTGTGAAGGAAGCCGCAGCATCTTTAGGTAAATCTACGGGTGGAGGAGCCGCCTTCGGGGCGGGCATGGTGCTCGTCCCCCCACTATTCCAGACACCGGGTGGAACTGGCCCCGCCATAGCATTAGTGGTCTGCCCGAACTGTCAAGCGCACATCCCCTCAACGTCAAAGTTCTGTCCCAACTGCGGCGCAAACATAACCAGCTCCCAAACCCAGCCCGCCCCCGCGCCCGGAAGGAACTGCCCTAAGTGTAACAGTATCGCCGCAGCAGGTGCCACCTTCTGCCAAAACTGCGGAACCAAACTGACCTAGCCTTCCATAACAGAGCAGCAGTGGCGCTAATCATGTCGGAGAAAGGGGCTAGTCGGTTTCCATAGCAATAAGCCTTGAGAGCGAGAACCAGTCTTCGATAACCTCTTTCGCTGCCTTCCCATAGTATTTCTCGTAGAGGGCTACTTTGCCCGGCCAGGCTTCGTCCGTGTGGTCCTCTATGTAGTGGGCTTTTCCTGTGAAATTCTTTCCACCTATTTCGAATGAGACTTCCCCGTTCTGCTTGATGTTCTTCATCCAGTCGGTCTCCTCTCCCTCGTGGCTAAGGTACACTTTCCCATCGCTGGCCGCAAACCACAACTCCACCATGTGC
>JAHFFU010000138.1 GCA_023247835.1 Candidatus Bathyarchaeota archaeon | reverse complement strand
GCGGTGTTTTCGCGTTGTTTGCGGCGAAGGTAGCCTGCTATCATGCTTATGTCTGCGCACGCTTCGCGCAGGAGTGTGTAGAGTCTGATGCGGTTAGCAGTGAAAGGGTTGGGGCCCGTCTGCTCGCTAGCGCTGTAAGCGTACTCGTCTAGAACGGTTTCACCTAGGCTTTCCTGAAGTATATCATAGATCATCTTCTGGTTCCTGGCGGGTTCAGTATACACATATTGCACCGTAAGCGCCGGCAATTGCCTAAGGACTTGGGCTTTTGTGCGGCGAATTGAAATGGTCCGCAGCTCTCTTCTCAGTTCAGGCAGTGTTTCAGGGTTAATTATGGGCCGTGAACTCTGCCATCCTTGACTAGAAAGTTTCAGCGTGAATCTGGCGAGGAAGTCTTCGTTATAGCGGCCGAAGAAGCCTGGTCTCACGATACTGACGATATTGTAAAGCTCCCCCACATGGTTTTCAAGCGGAGTGCCGGTCAAGGCAACTACATTTCTGACAATGAGCTTCTTTACAGCTTCACTAGTCTGCGTATCCAAGTTCTTAACTCGGGTGACTTCGTCCAGGATTAGAGTGTCGAAATTCTTCTGAAGAATAAGCTCTAGGTCGGTGCGGAGCAATTCATAGTTCATCACAATGAGCGAATCATCGTAAAGCGTCATACGCTCTTTTAGCGTCCGCCTAGAAGTGATCAATGTCGGTTCGAGGTTGAATTTCTCGACCAGTTCAGCACGCCATTGCTCCACAACCGCGTTTGGAGCAACGATGATCGCTCTTGATGCCTTTCTCTCCCTAGTCAGCTCCAGCAATGCGGTAGTGGCGGTGATAGTTTTCCCGAGCCCCATTTCGTCAAAGAGGCAGGCTCGGCCATCGTTTTGCAGAATGAACTCAACGGCCTTCCGCTGAAAGGGATAAAGCGTAACGTTGACCATTCGCGGAACCCGAATGCCTCTTTGTCTAACTTGTCTTTGGGGGAAGTTCTTGAGTTTGACGCGCACACCTTCGCTCTCGAAGGTCTGCCTGGCGAACTTGACTGATCCAGCTTGACGGAGTCGGTATGCGTCATAATACGGGCTCCAGAGGACGTAGGTTTTGAAAGTTCGGTCGTCTAGAATTTCCTTTAATGAATCGTCCTTGAGTGGTTTGACCCAGACGAAGCCGTCCGCGTCATATTCGAGAACTACGGTTCGGTGTTCGCGGATTAGTTTCAGAGCCCGTGTATAGTATTCTAGCTTCAGTCCGGCTTGCCGGTAGGTTTCCTTAGCAACTTTGGGGTTGAGGGTGGTTGGATGGTGAAAGAATCCGTCCTTGAAGGGCGTAATGTCTGCTAGCGATCCGAAACTGGGTTGAGGTAAATGGACTTGAGGGTGTATCTTCAAAGAGGGCTCTACTAACACCCGCCGCAACCTTGCTCGCAGCACCTTCTTTACTGCCCCCAAGTCCTCTCACCAGCCTCGATTCAGTTGAAAACTAAACAGTACGTAAAAACCGGGATATGAGTCTCTCGCATGCGAATCCTTGCTCATAATGACGCGTTTATTCACGAGGTATTGGCAGGTTTCGTAATCGGGATTACGAGGAATTAGTCCGAACTTCCTCGGGGGGCTTGATTTTTCGGAAACTTCCGTAGATGAGCAGATCGTAAACCAACTTGAAAGCCCCAGCTGCAACAAAGGGCAAGCCGATCCAGAGGTTTGCTATAGCGTAGCCTGCGAGGGATGGGCTTACTGACTGTGCAACGCTGCGAGAGACGTTTGTGAGCCCAGCCGCAGGCGTCCTGTCGGACTCATCGACAACAGCCATGACATATGATTGCCGTGATGGCACATCCATTTGGGATAGGGATTGTCTACAGAGCAGAAAGAAGATTGCCCCTAGAGCGGAAGGGGCGAAGGGGACCGCAGTTAGGAATAGGTTGGATGGAATGTGGCTGAAAACCATAGTTCTCAGTAAACCTACCCGCCTGGCTATTCGTTCGGCGGCGAGGAAGGACATCGCCGTTACGATTTGTGTCGCCGAAAAGATCAACCCTAGTGAAGTCAACTGGAGCGCAAATCTCTCGTAGAAATAATATGACAGAATGCTCGTGCCAATGAAACCGCCTCCGAATGAATCTATGGCAAATAGGGCCGATAATTTCTGAACTATGGGTTTGGATTTTTCAGACAGAATTGGACGCTTTGCGTAACCGGCTTTCGGCTGAACCTCAATATTCTTCGATAATTTGGCATAGAGAAGGCTGCCGACTAGTCCCGACGCCAGGTAGGCGGCGAAGAGAGGACGGTAGGCGTTCGGGCCTGAACCGAAATACTGCGGCAACCCCGCAATCAACGCTCCGACCGATGACGATGCGTAGCCGACCAAGTTGTACCAGCTGAACGCCAAAGTTCTATGTTTAGAGTCAAAGATCTTAGGGATTATGGCTTGTTCTAACGAGAGAAATGGCCCGACCTCCCCCGCCCCGACGGTCATGTTTCCAACGATTCCCGCGAGAACGGGGGCCCACCATGCGGTTGAGAAGAACAAAAAGCTTCCAGCAACGAAGTCCATAATAGCGAAGAATACAAGGGTCCTCCTCCTGCCGAAGCGGTCCGCCACAAAACTCACACTAAACGTGGACAATGCACTCGAAAACACTGTGGCTGTTAGGACGACGCCTATGAGTACCGAGTCAAATCCTAATTGGGCCATGTAGACGCCGAACAGTACACCGAGAAAGCCATAGGGTATTGTGCGAACGGATTTCTCGATGAGGATGAGCCTTCCGTCAAGGTCAACCCACTTGCCCAAGCTCAAGCCTGCGTCACTAACTCAGTCCCTAAGATGTGTCAGATGTTTCGAGACGGCAATTGCCGTTTTTCTATCAAGCTAGGAAAGAACTTTCCCAAGTGCCCCGGTCAGGGATTGGAGTGTTCCAACTTCGTGCCCTGCTGCACTTTCAATTGGCAGTACTTGTAGAGGGCATCGTATAGCGGGAATTGAAGTCTCATGTTGTCAAAGTCGTCTTTTGCCAGGGCTCTAAAGCCCATCGCTGCAGCTTCGAGCCCCGCCGACTCTGGTGGTGTGTCGGGGACACGTGCGTCAGCGCCTCGGACTATTTTTGCTACCTCCTCAAGTGCGTTGTCTTTGAGACCATATTTCTTGATGATGGCGTCGAAGCTGACGAACTCTTTTCCGTTCTGCTTGTAGTGTGTCAGTTCAACGCCGGGCGCGTCAAACGGAATAGCGTTCTCCTTCTTTGCAATCTCCTGCACTTTTTCTTTCGGAACGAAGAGAAATTCGGCATCCTGGTCGACGAAATGTGTTATCAACCAAGGACAAGCTATTCTATCGACCTTTGCTTTTTCACGGGTTACCCATTTCATACGCAATGCCACTGCGAATCGACTACCTTGCGGTTGGACTGATTTAAGTACAGGGCTTCGCTACGAGTCGTTGTAAGAAGAAGGTCCGGAGAGGTAGCTATGAGTTCGCCCTTGAAATCTTGCTCCTACATTCTTGCAGTCATAGAGCGCGGACAAATAGCCGAGGTAGTCAAAGCTGTAAAACAACTTGACCTAGTCGAAGAAGGCGCACTTCTAATCGGCAGATACGATCTGCTCGTGCGAGTAGCGCACTACGATCGCTCTGATCTGTACAAGTCGGTTTCTCAAATACGAGATATGCCCGGTATTAGGGCCACAAGCACGCACATACCCTTCGAGGGTTTCACAAAGGAGTACAGCGTTGCTGAGAATGACGCGTTAGCGATTTCTCTCTTACGTGCACAGGGTTCGCTGCCCGACGTTTTGGCTCAACTGAAAAAGCTGGAGCATGTTGTGGAGGGGGACATAATTCCAGGTGACTGGGACCTGCTCACGATCTTGCATAGTAAGAACGTGGAGCAGATTCTTGAAACTGCCGTAAACCAATTCGAGGGTGTGCAGGGCATTTCTAAGACCGAGACTTTGATTGCCCACCAATACTTTCGTAGGACACATGACGCGACTGTTTCAGTCGGAACGTACGTCCCGCAATACGCATTTGACAGGTTGAGAGATAGTACTGTTCTTGGAATGTAGGGCGTTTCGTGAATCTTTTCGCTGAACGCTGGCAAAAGGAAAAAGGATGCTTAAGAACTGCTTGTCGTGGTCCCAAACCTTCTGCAGTGGTCCGCCAGTTGTCAAACGAATCGAGTAAACCACAGTCTGAGGCCGAGAAGCCCCCGTCCTACCAACAGATCCTGAAAGAACTGGATCAGGTTGCTAAACAAAAAGAGCAGAGCGAAAAGAAGGCAGCGGAGTACTTGGACCGGTTTCAGCGGCT
>JAHFFU010000137.1 GCA_023247835.1 Candidatus Bathyarchaeota archaeon | reverse complement strand
TGCAACTCTGAGGAAATCAAATGAGCGCAAAGAAACGGAAAATGAACCGAGGAGAACTAATTCTCCAGATACTTATTTTCTCGTTGGGAATCTTCTACGCGTTCGTCTACTATGTGAATGTGCCAGAACCCGTTAATTTGCAAGCCGTCTCAGACCAGCTTTTTGCATACTTGACCGCGATGCTAACTGCGGCATTCGCGATAGGGATCATCAACCTAACGCGAGTTCATGTGAACAATATCAGGCGACAACGCCCCGCATGGAGGTACAGCATCATACTAATCGTATGCCTCTACGGCATGGCAATCATTAGCATGATTTCCTCCCCCTTCGCAATAGACCCTAGAGGGGCCGTCATCCCTGCCACCATCATTGCCACCGTAACCCCAGTCTGGGAATTCCTTTACTACAAGATCATGGTTACCATAAACTCCAGCATCTTTTCACTGTTAGCCTTCTTCATAGCCTCAGCCGCCTACAGAGCCTTCAAAGCTCGAACCTTGGAGTCAACCATCCTCTTGGCAGCGGGCTTGCTTGTCGTGTTAGGACAAGCGCCAATAATGGACTTGGTTTGGCCAGGGTTCAGCGCGATACGTGGTTGGATACTGTCGTTTCCAAACATTGCGGGGCAGAGGGGCATTTTGATTGGAGCTGCCCTAGGCATACTCGCGTTCAGTGTTCGCAGGTTGATTCGTTACCCGTGGGGAAGATAGATGAGCCTATCAGGTTTGCGATCTGACCCGAGGTTAATCTACCTGCTGTTGACTTTGGTCATTACAGTACCAATACTCACACATTCCGTCCTACCAGTTCCTGTAAGTCCAACCACGCAGGCACTGTATGACTTCATCGAGAAAATACCTACCAATAGCCTCGTGATACTCAGTTTCGATTATCCAACTAGTGTCGTTCCCGAACTTCATCCCCAAGCCATAGTGGTTACTCAGCATCTCTTCATGCGGCCGCTCAAAGTTCTTTTTGTGGCGCAATATCAAGATGGGCCGGCGTTAACCGATGCGGTTTTGGATGCAATCGACAAGGGAAACAAGACTTACGGCGTTGATTACGCAACCCTTGGTTTCATTCCGAATCTGGCCACGCTCATTGGAATGACTACTGACATACACCAGTTCTTCCCGATTGACACGCATGGCAACCCAACGGACACCCTTCCAATAATCAAGGCGTTCCCGGCCGGCAAACAAACCGCGCTCGTCGTTTGTTTCTCTGCGGGTGAACCGGGACTACAAGATTACTTGCAATATTGGCAAGCTCGCTTCAATATTCCGGTAGCGGTCGGTGCCGCAGCTTCCCAGGCTCCCGGTTACCTGCCGTTCTACAATTCCGGCCAACTCGTTGGGATCCTAATCAGCATACGAGGGGCAGCGGAGTATGAGGTTCTCATTCATAGAATGGGCATAAGCGGCGCGACGTCAGCTATGGTTGCACAGTCAATGTCCCACCTTCTGATAGTGGTCATGGTGGTATTCGGCAATGTTGCCTACTTCGTTGGGAGGGGTAGAATGAAGGAGGTTGCGAAGTAAATGGTGGGCATAATTGACGTCCTTAGCATCTGGGCAGCCGTCTTTGTGACGTTGATGGTCCTTAGCTTTCTGTATAAAGAGAACCCGTTCTTCCGCCTAACAGAATATGTTTTCATCGGTTTGAGCAGTGGTTACGGGTTTGCCGCAGCATTGCGCCTCTTCGTCAACCAAGCCTTGAACCCCATCTTCGTAAAAGGAAGTTTAATCTTCATAATTCCAGTCGCGCTGGGTGCGCTTTTCTATACCCAGTTCACGAAGAAGTACTCGCTCTTCTACCGGATTCCGTTAAGTTTGGCCATCGGCTACGGTTTGGGTGTAACCATCTGGAGCGTAATGCAGGCCTACTTTCTCAGGCAGGTCACGGCCACGATGCTTCCGCTCTTCACTGGCAGCCTGTTAACTACAGTCGATAACTTGGTGCTGGTCGTAGGCACTATACTGTCCTTATCTTACTTCGTCCTATCCCGCGAGCAGACCGGGAGTTGGGGGGCCATAACAAGAATTGGGAAGTACTTCGTCCTAATCACGCTTGGCGCGGTCTTCGGTAGCACTGTGCTGGGAAGAATGCAGATCATAATCCAGCGCATTCAGTTCCTAACCGGCGACCCAGCCTTTCCTTGGCGTGCATTAAAAATGGGAACGGCCGAAGCGGGAGGCTTTGCACCATTTGCAATCTTAATATTCCTAGTTATTTTCGGCTTTTACCTTTTCAAGGAACGAAGGGGTAAGGCAAGTGGCGAAGCCAAGTCCAGACGGACTAAGTCGTAGGTTTCGATAGCTCCTCTATTCTCTCTATTATTCTACCCACGTTTTCCTTCTTCATGAACAGCCCAGTGTACTTTGGCCCTTCCAGCTCGAACAGCCATTGCAGCGGCCCTAGCGCGACTATGGCAAGCTGGGACGCGATGAAGGAGAGCGGCCGCGTGGCTTCAAGGAACATGATTGCGGGGGCTTCAAGCCCCTTATCCACAATGAGTTTGGCGATGTTGTTGATTAGCCGTCGCTCTTCTTCCTCAGTCAAATCGAACTCAGACAAATCCCGGCGATCATCTTCGAGGCTTACACGGAACGGAAGACCGTTTCCTCCGGGTAAACTTCGATACCTTCCGCCGTTATCCTGTATGGGCACAACCTATCCGTGTGTTTCGCCCCCCTCATCTTTCGAACCTCCAGCGCCTTCACGTTAGATTCTTCAACCCTATACATGTGAAGAACGATCACGCCCTGCGCGAGGAAAGCCTCCGCCCCGAACCTAGTCACTTCCTGCCTATCTTCCGCGTTCTCTGCAAGCATAATTGTTGTGAGATCCATCTCAGTTAGGTCTTTGACGATGCGCAGGGTTTGCTGGTGTATCTCAAAATCATCCTTATACTGCAATGTGAGGGCTGTAATTGAGTCTATGACGCAACGTTTCGCATCCACTTTCTTCTTAACCTCCTTGATTGCCGCCATGACGTCATCAATCTTGAATTTCTCAGCGCCTAGGAAACTCTGCCCAAGCGAGGGTGGAACGAAGGTTGTGGTCTTAGCTTCACGCTTTATTGGCGAAACATCAACGAACGCGAGTTTGCCTTGCTTCTCCGTGTCGCTAAGTTTCCATCCATAACGTTCTGCATTAGTTACGATCGAGTAGGGGGGTTCATCGAACGTGACGTACATACCATTCTCCCCGAACTCAGTAGCTCCCTTGTACAGGTACTGAACGCCAAAGGTCGTCTTGCCTGTGCCAGGGCCCCCGAGCAGTAGGAACCCGTAACCTCTCGGTAAGCCGCCCTCAATGAGTTCGTCCAGACCCTTGATTCCGGTTTTACATCTATTTTCAGACATGGAAGATTCCTTTCAAACAGAATTTTCTTAATATCACGCAATGTGCGCTACCGTGTCCTTACTCCAATAAAAAGTACTATCGACAGGTTCTTCTGCTCATTAGATGGATTCTCATGTGGGTTCGAGCTTTTGGAGCATCTGCGGCGCCTGGTTCAGGAATTAGCGTTGGCAGGATTCCAGCTCGACCGTTCGGCTTTTGATTACCTCAAGTCGATGGACGAGCCTGAAGCATCAAGATTTGGTAAGAATCTCCTCGTCACAATCGGAGAGAAACCCCATACAGGCCGCATCCTTTCTAAACAGGAATTACTAGATATCACGACCGCAAAGCCTGCTCAAGCCTCCCAGGTGCCCGTACCAGTCTCAACGAGCATTCCGGCAAAACAAATCACCCCAAGGCTGGAAATCGTAAAGGATCCTTCAAAAGACATCGGGACGGGTGGCAGCATAGAAGACTTCTCAAATTACTTTCGAGACAGATTCCACAAGTTAGCATCCGCCTTCCATCACCGATACGATGCTAGAGACGCAGCATCCATCGCCGTCGCGTTAGCCGCCGAGCAGAATCAAAGGGTCAAGTTCATCGCGATGGTTATGGAGAAGCGCGAAAGAAGTAGGAGACTTTTCTTACAAATCGACGACTTAGAAGACACTGCCACAGTCCTCGTCTCGCCGGACGACCGAGTCGCTTACGAGGTTGCACAAAAACTTCCTTTGGATCAAGTGGTTTGCGTAGCAGGTGTCCGTGCAAAAGGCGACCTGATAGTTGCAAAGGAACTCTTGCTTCCCGATATTCCCGACCATAAACCGCATTTAGCAGACGAAGAGGTCTGGGCCATACTTTTATCCGACTTGCATGCGGGCAGCAAGAAATTCCTCGGCGCCAACCTCGCCAGAGTTTTCGATTGGTTAAACTTGAAGGTCGGCGGACCGAACCA
>JAHFFU010000136.1 GCA_023247835.1 Candidatus Bathyarchaeota archaeon | reverse complement strand
CCAGCATGAGAGTGCCCTTGCTCTGAAGCCCGAGCTCATACAGAATGTTCATCCACCGCAGTTCCAAGGCGCGTACGTTCTTCTCGTATAGGTTCGCTGCGTCTACCATTTTCTGTGCTGCTTCGAATTCAGCTATCGCGAGCGTAACTCTTGCCCTGCGTTCGCGTTCGGCCGAGGCTTGGCGCGACATGGCTTCTTGAAGCGCTTGTGGTATTGCGATGTCCTTAACCTCTACAGAGCTTACTTTGATTCCCCAGTGCTCCGTTTTCTCGTCGATTATGTTTCGGGCCTCAACTCCAACCTTCTCGCGTTCCGCAAGTAACTCGTCGAGGCTCACTTTACCCATAACCTCTCTGAGCGTTGTCTGTGCGGCCCAAGTTGTTGCGTCAAGGTACCTTTCGACGTTCAAAATCACCTTTTCCACATCAACTGCTTGGAAGAACATTATTGCATCCACGTTAACTGGGACGTTATCCTTCGTTAGGGTCTGCTCGGTACGAAATGGAATCGTTTGAACACGCATCGAGATGATGTTTGGGATCTTGTCTACGAAGGGGATGATGTAGAAAATGCCGGGCCCCTTCAACCCAGTGAAGCGCCCGAGGCGGAGAACGGGGGCGCGTTCCCATTCCTTGATTACTCTAATGCCGGATGCGACCATTATTAGGACAAATATAACGAGGATTATTCCGGCGATAAATTCAGGAGTGAGCAGATCCTCAAGCGCCATTGACTCGACCTTCACTTTTCGGCTTGTTTGGACTTCACTCTTAAGGATTCTTGACAATGATTTTTCAAAGAGATTCAGGGGCGTTATTTCGTCGTCGAAGACATGACGCTCTTGAAGGCTAGCGCAGATGGTATTAACAGCCCCAGAAAAATGGATGAGGGCACATAATCTATGACTTGGGCATTAGACCGAGCTGAATCATCATGCCGGCAGCGTCCGGGTAAGTTCTTACGTCAACGGCCTTACCGCCTCGGAAGGTAGCAAAGTACGCGCCCTTAGAGCTGACTTTCTTCCCAGTAGCAGGAATCTCTGGAGCCTGCGGGCTCATCTTCATCGATCCAGTATTAGTTCCCTGGAATGCTACTTCCACCGCGACCGAGTCATCTGTCGCCACACTATTCTTGATCTCGATATGAAAATCGGGGAATGCCTTCACCCATCCGCCCATGAAATTTCGAACACCCTCCTTCCCTCGGTATGGTTCAGGGTTATTCAAATCGCTCCAGACAACATCGTCCGAACATAATGCTGCACAGGCGTCGATATCATGATCGTTCCATGTTTTTACCATCTTCGCGTTGAGTTCTTCGACTTCCTTTCTTGACATTCAATCACCTCCAAGTGAAGTTCGCTTTAATCTCTCACTGGTTAGGCGGCTCTTAATATCACTATAGATTCAAGCCTGACCAAAAATCGCTTCGCATTCCCACTGCTACCGGAAGGGTAGAGCCCTTTGTATGTGGGTCGAATGGTGCGCACACACACTGCCTGTTCGTTTCTTTAACGGGAAAATTCTATGACAATGCCTCTACACGCACTAAGCAAAATGTTAAACGTTCTTGAATCGATTGTAAATTGGAGGTGTATTGGATTGATTTTCATTACTCTTTCCAAGTTCAGAAAGAAGCCTACGAAAGAGGAAGTTGCGATGATGCCACAGCGCGTCCAGCAAGCCGGTGTAAAGATTGTATCTGCCTACTGGACGTTAGGTCGATACGATGCTATCATAACCCTGGATGCTCCAGATGAGAAAACCGTCATGAAGGCGCTGTTACAACTTGGAGACCTCGCTGCGACGGAAACTCTGGTTGCAGTTCCACGCGATGAAGCGACAAAATTACTATAGGCCGTGAGCTTCGACAAACAATACTACACCCCTTCCCCCTTTTGTCCATTCTAAACCGATTCCGTCCTGAAGCCTACGGCTGATCGTTGTATGCCGCACACATCTCTTGTGTGTGTCTACTGGTGCGCACGCACGCACACGAAAATCTATTTCAGTGGCGCTTCCAATGTGATCTTGGAAGAATCGTATGAGCGTCCGAATACCCATCCTCGCGGACTTGATACCCGCAGGAGTTCCTTATCGAACTGCGTTCATTATCGAATATGACCCTGACTCTACCTATTACCAAATTCTTGAATCAACGGTTCATGATCTTCTGAGCGCTGGTCAGGTTGTAAGCTTCTTTGACTACACCAGGTTCCCGGATCAAGTCAGACAGGATTTGAGGGCGCTGGGGTCAGACATCGATGCGCTCGAGGCACAGGGGAGATTCCGTCTCTACGATGGGTACTCCGCAACCTTAGGGACAAAGTCTAAAGAGAAATTGGCTTTCGAATCTCTCAGAGTAGCTGATCTGAGTCTTTCCCTACTGAAAATGATGAAAGATGAGAGTCCAATAAAACACGACGTTGGGTTCAGTGATAATGGTTCGATCAGTATGCGATACAACGATGAGAAGGCATTTCTGGACTTCTACGCGACTCGCGTAATCCCGAGGATCAAGCTGCATGACAGAATATCTTTCTCCGCCTTCGTAAGTGGGGTTCATTCTGCATCATTCTACAAGAGTATGGAAGACATTGTTGACGGAGTAATCGACCTCAAGTTCGACGATTCGGAAGGGACACCTCAGACAAAGATTCGTGTGAGAGCTTTCAAGGCAGGGCAGTTCAATGGCTCTTGGCGACGCGTGAAGTTCGATGGGCTCCACGCAACATTGACGGACCAAAACCCTTGAATTTTCGTGTGTGTGTGGGCAGCGTGCGAGACCTCTAATGTTACTGCGCAAAACCTGAAGACAGGGGGATTTGCGACTACCACTGCCCTCGACTGCTTTCTAGGCATGAAACTCGGGTTTGCCGCAGAAGATGGATTCTCGTCGATCACTCGCCGCGGCGCGTTTGGCGGCCAGTGCAATTTTCTCTTCAAGCCTGCTCTAGCTGCCTAGGCATGGGCTTTGCTATGCCGGTCGGCTGTCATGTCGAGTACAGCCTCAGCAATATCGCTGGCATATTCAGCCGGCCTCGCGACGAATCTCACTATGAGCCGGAGATTGGGAAATGTTTTGATGGCCCCTGTCGTTTCCATCGCCACTAACACGTCCCTCTCCATATTCGCTATCAACCTGCCTTTTTCGACTACCGCATCAGCCGCATAGTAATCCCCCTTGAATAGGGCCGTACTCGATTCCTCAAAGATTTTCAAAGCATAATTGCTTAGTTCTGCTACTTTGCTGAAGCTCAGTTCATCGAGCGGGCGTTTCATCAGGGGTAGCTCTTGGGCTATCTTGCGCGCCTGGTCTGCGGACCTTTCGATGCTTCTGACTATGACCCTGTAACCCAAGCAATCCCTTGGAGATTCTATGCCTATGTCCTTGAGCATGCGTCCGCTCTGTACCGCCATCATCAATTGGCGTGTAACGTAGAGATTGAACCTGTCCACTTCATCGTCGGCCCTAGTTACGCCCCGCGCCAAGTCAGGGTCGAGGTTCCTGAGAGCGAGAATGGTGTCCTTGTGCATTGACATTGTGATTAGGAACATCCTCCTTAGCGCATTCTCTACGGTCAGCTCGGGGGAGCTTAGCAGAACTTGTATCATTATCCCTTCAGTTGAGTCGGCTATGATCTCCGTCCCGACGAGGTTCCTGCGTACCACCTCTTCGACGATTTCCCTTTGAGTCGAACCCAGTCTTCCCTCGTTAGCCCTCACGTTGATTATGCTGTATCCCAGAAGGTATACCGAGATCAGCTTCCTAGTCATCGTTCCAGGAGCGTCTTTCTGCGACACTTCAAGCGCAATCTCGCTCCTACCTGCTGGGACACCGCCACTTTGAGTGATGAGAAGCGATCCGTTGCTTTGCTGCGAAACAATAACATGGTGCCCCGGGCGGAGCCCCATTTCCTCAACCCATCGCTTCGGGAGAGCTATCATGTAGGACGACTTGCCCGAGAACTGAATCTTTCTCGACTCTTCGTCTTGCCTTGCCGGCTTCTTTGCGTGACCTGGATGCTCCATGTATCCCATATCCTCAACATGTGCCTATGTTGGAAATATGTTTCCCTGGCGATTTCCATATATGATTTGCTCTTTCTATATGCTATGTGTCACGAGTGAGTCGAGCAATGTCCGCCACCACAGTTACAAGTGAACTAGCACGTTCGAATCTAGTCTACTTCTTCGACGAGGGAGATTGCAAGGACCAGAAGCTGCTAGGAGCGAAGGGCGCAGGTCTTTGCGAATTGACTCAACTCGGCCTGCCCGTCCCACCTGGTTTCGTGATAACCACAGAAGCCTGCAGAAGCTACTACGAGAACGGAAAGCGGCTTCCAGAAGGACT
>JAHFFU010000005.1 GCA_023247835.1 Candidatus Bathyarchaeota archaeon | reverse complement strand
CAATTAGCTTCGAAAACAGCGTTTGAAATGTCCGCGGGCCACAGTTTCGTTATCTTCATGCGGAACGCATACCCGATAAATGTCCTGGACAAAGTAAAGGCAGTCCCTGAGGTCTGTAACATCTACTTAGCCACAGCTAATCCATTTCAGGTTGTGCTCGCCGAGACGGAACAGGGACGGGGAGTTCTAGGGGTTGTCGATGGCTACTCGCCTAAGGGAATTGAAACCGAAAAGGACGTGGAAGATCGCAAGGGCTTCCTTCGGAAGATAGGCTACAAGGTCTCAACTTGAATCCGCCGCTCTTGAAGAAGTCAAATACCAACGAATCCCAGCAGGCGTGTCTTCGAGGCCGACTCCTAACTTTGTGAGATTGTCACGAATGCTGTCGGCGGTCGTCCAGTCGCCCTTTTTCCTTGCATCCTCGCGCATCTTCAGCAAAACCTTCATGAGCCCTTCAAACGCCTTATCCTGCAAGGCAGTAGTTGGGCGGAGTATGCCGAACACGCTTCCGAAGTAATCGAACGTCTTAACGACCAATTTTATTGAGCCTCGACTAACTGGTCGTGAGGCATACGGCTCCACGTCTTTCGCATATGCTATCATGCTGGCCAGGGCGCGGGGCGTGTTGAAATCGTCATCCATTGCTTCGACAAACCGTTGAACGGCGTCAGAAGATAATCGCTCGATATCCACGTCTACTTTTTGTTCATTACTCTTTTTCAATGACTCCGCTAAGGCTTTGAACTGGTTGTACACAGCCCGTAATTTGTCGAGAACCTGTTCTGCTTGGGTGACGTCTGATTCATCAAATTCGAGTTGACTGCGGTAATGCCTCATGGCATAGTATAATCGTAAAGCTTCAGCGTCATGTCTCCGAAGGGTTTCATCTATGGTTATGAAATTGCCCTTTGAGTGTCCCATGCGCTCGCCGCGTGTCATGAGTAAGCCACCATGCATCCAGAATCTTACGAGGGGTTTGACTCCCGTAGCCGCTTCGGCTTGAGCAATCTCCGCCTCATGATGTGGGAAGACGAGGTCGAGCCCACCCCCATGAAGGTCGTAGGTAGGACCAAAGTAGGTCGTAGTTATCGCCGTGTCTTCAATATGCCATCCCGGCCTGCCCCTACCCCACGGGCTATCCCACGCAGGCTCGCCTGGTTTCTGGCTCTTCCATAGGGCGAAGTCGACCACGTTTCTCTTCCTCGGATTGGGGTCAATCCTATGCATTACCAGTTGCTCAATCTTCTGTCCCGAGAGTTCTCCGTAGCTCGGGAATCTTGCAACGTCATAGTAAACATCCCCGTCTACCTTGTACGCGAATCCCTTCTCGATGAGTGCCGAAATTTGCGCAATTATTTCGGGGATGTGTTCCGATGCCTTGGCGTAGAGGTTGACGCTAGTTATTCCAAGCTTTTCCATATCGTGCATAAATTCCTTGGTGAACCGGTCTGCCATTTGTAGTGGGTCTTCCCCAGACGCGTTGGCACGGTCGATTATCTTGTCATCAATGTCGGTTATGTTCATGAGGTAGAACAGGCTGTAAGCTTTGGACCTCAGGTATCGAGCAATTATGTCGTATGCCAAGTACGTTCTTGCGTGCCCGATATGGCTATGATCGTAGACGGTGGGACCGCAAACAAACATGTAAACTCGATTGCCGCGTGCGGGTTTGAATTCCTCAACGGAGCGAGTCCTAGTGTTGTACATCCTCAAACCCATGTTCCCTGCCTCCGATCGAGTCGAAGAAGGATTGACGGCCGAGATTGTTCGATGTTAGTCAGGCGCAAAACGTTGATGTTTCTTGCAAACGCGTTCACCCATATTCCTCGCCGTCTGCACAAACTGAGCCCCTAGATATCTAATTAATCTTATGATGCAGGACGCTCTTTCCACGTAGAGGGCTTTGCAAATTTGTTGAGTGCTCAGTCAACTCGACGAGCGTTTTTGATGAAAGCCAATCATGAAACTGAAATTGTCTTAGCCTTTGCGGCGACATTTACCCTCACACATATATTGAACTGAATGTTCCCAGTCTGCAAAATGGATGATTATTGGCATGGCACAAGCAGTACTCAAACCCGAGAAGAAAGGCCAGGAGCTTGTCGTTCAACCCGAAGTGAACATTGGAACCCTCGGGCACGTTGACAACGGTAAGAGTACGCTTGTGCAGGCTCTAACTGGAGTGTGGACCGCCCGGCATTCAGAAGAGCTCAGAAGGGGCATTACGATTAAAATAGGGTACGCGGACGCATTCATCTACAAATGTCCGAAGTGTCGAGCTCCGAGCAATTACACGACACGAACTAAGTGTCCTAATTGCGGCAGCGAAACCAAATTCATGCGCGCCGTGAGCTTCGTCGACTGTCCAGGGCATCATAGCCTAATGGTCACGATGCTCTCTGGGTCGGCTCTAATGGACGGCGCGCTCTTCGTGTTAGCGAGCAATGCAAAGTGCCCCCAAGCGCAAGATAGGGAACACTTGCTGGCAGCCGAAAGCGTCGGGATCAAGAACTTAGTCATAGTTCAGAACAAGATCGATGTTGTAACCAAGGAAAGGGCTCAAGAGAATTACAAAGAAATCCGAGGTTTCGTAAAGGGAACGATAGCCGACGGAGCGCCAATCGTACCCATCTCTGCCCAGCATGGGACCAACATAGACGTTCTGTTGAAGGAGATTGAGGAGCGGATTCCGACGCCGAAGCGTGACTTGGCGGCCCCAGGCCGGTCGTACGTGCTGAGATCGTTTGAGGTGAACAAGCCAGGGACCGAAGTGGACGACTTGGTGGGAGGAGTAATAGGGGGGTCTGTTATTCAAGGCGCTTTTCGCGTGGGCGATCAGATTGAGATTAGACCAGGTATACCAGTCCAAGAGGGAGGTAAAACCAGGTACGAACGCCTAGTCACTACAATCAGAAGTCTCAGCGTCAGCAGAGGTCTGGTACAGGAAATAACGAGCGGCGGCTTGGTTGGGATAGGAACAGACCTGGATCCGTCGCTAACGAAATCGGACGGCCTCGTTGGGAGTGTTGCCGGAAGAGTCGACACCCTACCTACCACCCTAGGGAAGATCACGTTAGATGTCGAGCTCTTCGAGAAGGTCGTCGGGACGGAACTGGCTGTCCCTGTAGAGAAAATAAGAACGAACGAAGCTTTGGTTATGAACGTGGGGACCACTGTGACGTCAGGGACAGTTACCTCTGCGCGTGAAGACCTGGTTGACGTCGGTCTCAGGAAACCTGTCTGCGTTGAGGCGGGAGCGAAGGTAGCCATTAGTCGCAGAATTGCCGATAGCTGGCGACTCATCGGGTTTGGAACGCTGAGGGCTTAGAATTGCCCATAAAAGTCCTCCTCGATTCCAACTTCCTGATGATTCCGTTCCAATTCAATCTCGATGTCTTCCAAGAAATTGAGTATCTTCTTCAAAAGAAGATAGATTTCATCGTTCCATCAGCGGTTAAAAGCGAACTTACCGGAATCTCTGCGAGAGGTGGCGAAGGCGCGCCTGAAGCCTCATTGGCACTTCAGCTCGCGTCGCGTTGTCGTGTGGTGGAAGTCACTCTCGATGCAGGTGAAACCGTTGATGATGCGATAGTTAAGGCATCACAAAAATTAGGAGCTGTTGTCGCGACGACCGACATCGACCTCAAGAAGAGGCTAAGAGATATTAACGTCCCGGTTGTGTACCTGAGAGATAAATCCAAACTAGAAGTCGACGGAATAGAACCTGCCTACTTCTAGAATCAATTTGCCGTTGTATTGAGGTAAATCACATGTTTCGATTAGTGACCGTTGAGGACATTGTCAGAATTCCTCCCAAAAGCTTTGGGCATCCGATCGATAAAGCGGCGAAAGAGCAAATCAAGCTGAAGTATGAGAACATCGTGGACGAAGAACTCGGTTACGTAATACTTGTTGTTGATGTGGATGTGGACCCGGTTGGGAAAATCCTTCCGGGGGACGGCTCTACCTACCATAAGGTCAACTTCAAACTCCTCTCGTTCTACCCTGAGATGCATGAGGTTGTAGAAGGCGAAGTCGTCGAGGTTACTGATTTCGGCGCCTTCGTCAGAATCGGCCCCGAAGACGCCTTGCTGCATGTTTCGCAAATCATGGACGATTACATATCCTTCGACGAGAAACATGGCGTACTGGTTGGAAAAGAGTCTCAAAGAAAACTGGGCAAGGGTGACTTGGTCAGAGGGCGTATTATCGCCGTTAGTTTTCCACGCGGAGGCGCAGGCGGCAAGATAGGTATCACCATGCGGCAACCTTTCCTCGGGAAACTGGACTGGATAGAGGGTGACATCAAGCGAACCAAAGTTGTACGTGAGGAGAAGGCCGCTTGAGCGATAAGGCCTGCAAAACCTGCAGGTTCATCAGCAACGGACCAGTATGCCCTAATTGCAAGTCGACGAACCTCAGTGACGACTGGAGCGGCTTAGTAGTCATCATGGACCCTTCGACCTCCGAGGTCGCGAAGAGAATGGGGATTAAAGCGGCCGGTCGGTATGCGATCAGAGTCCGCTGACCGTATGACACGTAGCTCACAAGTTGTTCTGAAGTGGCCACTCTAGTTTTGACCGGAGCCCAGAGGCAGCTCCTCAAACAGCCACTGGGGGAGCTGATCAGAGGGACTCCAGCTCAATGCAGCCGCATACTCAAGGAAATTGTTGAAAGAGAGAAACCGGCAAGACTGATTCTTGTCGGTGATACCGTCGCTAGGAACGCGGTTCAAATGGAAATAAAACCGGACGTAATCATCATTGATAATTTGGAAAAGCGGCAAAAGGCAGTGCCAATCAGTTACAAGGCTGAGCACGTCTTTCGAATAGCAAACTCGCCTGGAACCATTGAGTCAGGGGCATGGCAAGTTGTAGATGAAGCTGTGCGAAGAGGCAGCAGCGTCGTCAGTGTAGATGGCGAAGAGGACCTGCTCACTCTTGCAGCCATCCTGTCGTCGCCAGACAACTCCATAGTCGTCTATGGACAGCCTGACGAAGGAATCGTCTTGATCAGAGTCTCCGCCGATAGGAAGAAGGACATCACCAAAATCATAGAGCAAATGGAAAAAAGAAGCTGAGCCTACTTCTTAGCTTTCACAAAGTCAGTGAAGCTACAGGAGCCGCAAGTCCAGCGTTCGACCGGACTCTTGTGAAACGCCATAATGTTGGCACACCGTGGGCACTTTCGATTCTTGAGCTTGATGGTACCCGTCTGTGAGTCAACCTCGTAAAGGCTGCCCAGCCTAGCCTTTGATTCCTTTTTTGCGCTCACTTCGTCTCGCTCGCTTTGCCTTTCTTGGACGGTTCGGGTGCAGGCTTCGCTTCCTGCTTGGGTTTCTCTTCTTTGACTTCCTCTTTCGGCTTTTCCGCCTTAGTTTTTTCCGGCTTCGGCTTCTCTGCTTTGGGCTTGGCTTCCTCTTTTTTCGCTTCCTGTTCTCTCACGCGTTTACGTTCATCCGGCGGGAGGTTGCGGACTTGGATGTATTTTGGCACAGTTCGTTGGGCGCTCTGGGGGTCATCGTAGACCTCTATCGCGCATGAAGCGCTCTGTGTCCCCGTTTTTGTTTCGATGTCAAGAACGTACACGTTCTCAGGTTTCGTATTATACTTGGCCGCGATCGCTTTCCTCAGGTCAACCCTCGAAGGGGTGCCTCCCGCATCGTGGTCGACCTCAACGCGGACTTCCTTTCTCTTTAGCAGAGGGTTGTATGTGTCTTCTCTGACCTTAAGATCCACTCACGCCCGCCCCTTACTTCGTTTTCTTGCCCGCCTTTTTTGTAGCCTTTTTGACTCGTGGCTTCTCAGACGGCTTTTGCGCGGCTGGCTTGGGAAGCTCGGTGGGAGGTTTGGTTTCGGCAGGGCCCTTCGGTTCAGCACCTGCTGCTTCTTTTCTGGTGAAGTTGATCTGGTAGGTTTCATCTGTTATTGTTCGGCCGCGCACCAGTTTTCTCCTTCTTTCCCCATGTCGGGTCGGTCTGAATCCGGGCCCGCTTGAGAGTACTATGTACTTCTTAACCCCGCCATGCACATCGGCCCGCATTGGAATGCCGTTCTTGTCGCATCCGCCAGAGATGAGCATCTTACTCGAGCCGAGCCCTAAAGCCGAGCCATCTATTGTTTCGCCCAGTGAGCGGCCGATGAGTGCTTGCGCCCTGGATCCTTCTATCTCGCTTGCGGCCGACTTGCCAGTAGTCGGGTCGGAGATAATCAGCTTGAACTTTGCCATGACATTGACCCTGTCTGAAGGCGGGGAGCGACACTACGCCTTAATTGCCTTTTATTAACGTTGCCAGAAATTCCTACCGGCGCGAATGGCTCTGAAAGAAGGATTTCAATTCCGCGATACTCATGAACCCATGCTCTTTCCGTTCTACACCACCTGTTTCAAGCCAAATGTGCTTAGCTTTCTTACCCGCAATTTCTCGAAGAAAGTCCTCGACTGCCAAAGACTTCGCCGTTTCGGGTATGCCGCCGGAGCGAATCGTCTCAACCAACCTGCTTCTTTCTACCTGGCCGAGTTTTCCCTGCAACTTAAAGCAAGTCATTCTGTCCCCAGCCGAGCGCAAAATGCCTAGAGTCGTCGCGTCCTTTAGCTCGACAAGAAGCATCGAGTATTGATGAATCTCACTTATTATCTGGAGCACATCACTCGCGTAGATCATCGTTAATCATTATCCGGTATCGCGGCGAAGGTGCTTTGGTTGTGAGCGCCACGGTGCCTATTCAAGTTTGACAGGTGCAGGCAACCATCGAACATGAACCTCGTCTCGCTCCTGACGGCTTTTTACTCCGTTAGTAGTTCTTGACGCGACTTTTCCGGCAGAAACGTTCATAAAAGGCTCACATGTGGTTACGCTAGCCGATTGGCAAATGTGCGGTGAAGCGAATGCCAAAATCGTTCTACGTCAAGTTCGAAGTCCCAAAGGAGCTGGCTGACAAAGCTCTGCAACTTGTGCAAGTAGCCAGGGACTCAGGGAAGGTCAGGAAAGGAACCAACGAGAGTACTAAGGCCATTGAACGTGCTGTTGCAAAGCTCGTGCTAATAGCGGAGGATGTTGATCCTCCTCAAGTTGTTGCGCACTTGCCGATCTTATGTGAAGAAAGGAAGATACCGTTCCTCTTTGTGCCGAGTAAACTTGACCTGGGTCGAGCGGCCGGCATTGATGTCGGCTGCGCCGCGGTCTCCGTTCTCGATGGCGGTGAAGGTTCTAAGACGCTGAAGGAGTTGGCCGACGCCACGCAAGAGTTCAGGAAGAGCGGAGCGAAAGGTCAGGCATGAGTGCCGCGAAGGAACGTGCCGAAGAAGCGATCACCCCCGCTGAAGTTACGCAAATCATAGGAAGAACGGGCGTAACTGGCGAAGTCATTCAGGTGCGCGTCCGTATTCTGGAGGGACGCGACAAGGGCCGAGTTATTACCCGAAATATTAAGGGGCCCATCAGAACTGGCGACATCTTGATGCTGCGGGAAACTGAGAGGGAAGCCAAGAAGATCAGGTAGGGAGATGCGCCTGCAACTTGCCAAGATCCTACACGTGTTCATTCTGCGGAAAGGACTTTCCGCAGGCTACTGGAATAATGTTTGTTAAAAGTGACGGCTCGATTCTGTATTTCTGCTCATCAAAGTGCAGGAAGAGCCTCATGGTTTACGGCAGAGACCCTAGAAAGTTGAAGTGGACCGTCTACCACGGCAAGAAGGAAAGAGGCAAGTAAGGGCAACATTCTTGGAGACAGAGCGGACCTTCTCTTTTCTCAAACCCGAAAGCGTAATGAGAGGGCTGATCGGCGAAATCGTTTCTCGTTTCGAAAAGAAGGGTCTAGTACTAGTCGCTGCCAAACTTATCGAAATAACATCCGAACAGGCGCAGAAGCTCTACGAAATCCACAAAGGGAAAGCGTTCTTCCAGGAACTTGTGTCCCACGTAACGTCAGGCCCAGTGTTCCTCATGGTGTGGGAAGGGCCAAATGCGGTTACTGTGGCGAGGAATTTGGTTGGCGCCACCAACCCCCTTAACGCAGCTCCTGGGACGGTCAGAGGAGACTTTGCCCTCTCAATCACCCCAAACGCCATTCACGCCGCAGACTCCCCACAAAATGCCAAACGTGAAATGTCCATTTTCTTCTCGTCAAACGAAGTCACAAAGTATTCGAAACCAACGGAAAGCGAATTTCTCTTAAAGTGAATCACAGCCCCCACACAGGGCTTTCTCTTCTCTTAATCTGGATCAATTCCTTTATCGTTTCTTGGTCGCCCTCAGAAAGTTCAGAAGGAAATTTCGTCCTGAGAGTTTTCAAATGTCTCTCCGGGACGTCGGTGTAGAGTGAATCGCCTTCGGAAATATTGCGCCCAACCACGCCGTCTTCTATTGAAACGGCAACCTGCATGCCAGCGACGGCCTCTTGAATGTCATTTCCCTTATCCTGAATCCTCTGCAGCTCGCCAAGTTTCTTTCCAGAGGAGGCGATGATAGGAAACTTCGGCTTGAGTCGGCCTGAAAGTATTTCGACACCAACAATCGCTGGCTTACTTCTTCTAAAAATGAAGCCGGACATGACCTTTGCCTTACAAGGGCGCACTAGCTTGTCCAGTTCGGCTTTGACGCCCGATGTACGCTGTTCCTCGCTCCATCTCAAGTAATCTTCGATCATGTGGTAGATTATGTCAGATCGAAAGATCGGAATCCCCGCGGACTTCGCTTCTTCTTCGGCGTCGGGTAGAACCTTCACATTGAAGGCAAGGACGACCGCTAGAAGTCGGTCCTCTTGGCTTGCAGCTTCCGCTTCTACAACATCCCGTCTTGATACGTCCCCAATGTCTGCAAGCCGGATTTGGACATCGTGACGAGAAAGCGTTTCTGTAACGGCCTCAAGTGAGCCTAATGTGTCGGTTTTAAGCACGATGCCAGATCTTTCCGCCTTTATTCGAAGCTTTTCAACCTCGTCCTCAACGATTCGGACATACTCCTTGGCATTCTTTCCCTTCGGGACGGCGTAAAGCTGAGATCCAGCAAGCGCAGTTTCTAAACCGGGGGCTGCGACCTTGACGCCTGAAGCGGCCGTAACTCTTTTCACACTTGTGAACCGGTCTCCCGGGTCCCTTATTTCGTCAAGAGGCTTGGGAACCAAAATCGCGCGGACTTGCGTGACTATTGGTCGTTCCCGCCCACCCAAAACTATTGTATCATCAACCTTCAGCGACCCATCGTATATGATCGCGTTGACAGTTGTCCCGAGGCCGGGCTCATCTTTTACCTCAAGAACTGTCCCTCTGGCCGGGCCGGAGGTGACTTGCAGTTTGTTCGACAAATACGCCTGAGTCAGGCCAGTTAGTATTGCGAGTAGTTCGGGTATGCCCTCGCCCGTTTTTGCGCTCACGGGAACAATCGCGACGTTTTGAGTGAAGTCGGAAACCCTGTCAAATCTTTCTGCACGGAAACCAAGCCTAGATAACGTTCCGATGATTGTGTATACTCGATTATCAAGTTCCGTTTGGATTTCGGGAAATTGGGTCTTGAGGGAAGTCATGAAGGATGATTCAGGTGCGGACTTCCACCCCTTGATGGCGTCTATCTTGTTTGCCGCCACGATGAATGGCGTCTTTCGACTTTTCAGAATGTTTAGCGATTCAACGGTTTGGGGTTCAACGCCCTTGGTCACGTCAACTACAAGGATGGCGATGTCTGCCGCGGACCCGCCCCTGCGTCTGAGGTTCGAAAAAGTCTCATGGCCGGGCGTGTCTATAAAGAGAAGTCCAGGCACTTTGAGTTCGAAATGAAACTGTACGAGCAACTGGCCGCAGATTTGCTCAATCGTTTGGCTCGGCAGCAGGCTCGCGCCAATCAACTGCGTTATCTGGCCGGGCTCTCGTTTCGCAACCGTAGTCCCCCGCAACTTATCCAATAGAGTCGTTTTGCCATGATCCACGTGGCCGAGTACTACGACGATTGGCTGGCGCAGAGGCATCGTTTTCACCCGAGGTTGGCATTTTCAACGACCTTAGAATGGCGTTAACCCCTTAAACTTTCATTGCCTTTCGAGCGAGTTATAGAGGTCTGTCGGGTTCCGGGCGGATACTTTCGTTGATCTCCTACCGCGGAGAAGTCTGTTCTATTTGAGAATGGTGGATAAAAATGAGCATTAGCTGGGAAAGTTCGAGCACCATGCCCAGCAGGGGTAATCCCCAACAAGGTCCGTGTAGACCCGATCGTGTTTATCGAGACAAGAGGCTTAAGTACTACTTTCGGCCTTGTACTACCAGTCCTCGCCTATGACCGAAGAAGTAGTAGTAACACGAAAGGGGCAGACCACCATACCCGTTGACCTACGTAGAAAGTACAGGATAGAGGAGGGTTCGAGGCTGGAGGTTCTTGACACTGGTGAGGGAGTCCTCTTGAAACCTAAGATTTCCTTCTTCGATTTGGCTGGGACTGGAGCCAAATATGCGACTGTCAAAGAGATGAAGGATCTGTTGGATAAGTTGCGGGCAGAAGATGCCTAAGCTCGTTTATGATACGAGATTCTTCTTCGAATACTTCTACACAACCAATGGTGAGCTTCATCTTCGCGCCAAGGATTTCGTCTCAAAGAATAAGGATCGATACGTTTCTGTTGTGACCTTGCATGAACTCTACCTATTGGACTTACAGAAGCGAGGCAGGGAAATCGCAAAGCTCAGCCTACAGACCATCCAAGACCTTTTCCGAGTTGCGCAAGTAGATTCTAAAATAGCAATCACGGCCGCTGAGCTAAGAAACAGATACAAACTCCCGATGGGCGACAGCCTAATTGCAGCGACCTGCGAGGCTCTGGATGCGCGATGCATTACCGATGACCCTCACCTCAATAGAATCAAGGAGATCAATACACGATGGTTTTAGAATAGAACATCTCAGAAAATTTTGGATAATTCTTCGATAGGGGAATCGATCATCAATTCTTACTTTAAGCCCGTTTCAAACACGCAGTGAACGTCAAGTCAAATTTGATGCTGAGTTTCATGGGAACTATGTATTGGTAATTCACCCTCACGCCTCGCAAAAGAGGGAAGGATACTCTTTTGGTACCCGAGGGCTTTCGAACGTGAATCGTCCAGCACAAGGCGCTGGAAATTTCGTTGAGCTTTTTACATCCCCGTGGGGTACGTTGGGCAGGTGTCCCGCCGCCAATGGTCCTTCAACAACCCAACGTCTTTGATGAACTTGCGAAACCCATACGCGAGGCCATTGAAGAACGCGGTTTCATTTCACCCACTGATCCACAGTTAAGAGCCATTCCTGAGATCTTAGCCGGCAAGAATGTTCTCCTGATTTCTCCTACGGCTTCGGGGAAAACTGAGGCGGCTGTGTTACCCGTCCTCAGCATGTACATGGCGGACCGTGGAGAGGAGCGGGGAATCAAGATACTGTACATCACGCCTCTCCGTGCGTTGAACCGCGACATACTGGAACGTTTGGAATGGTGGGGGAAGAGACTTGACCTGAGAATTGCGGTTCGACACGGGGATACAGAAGTCAAGGAGAGAACATTCCAAGCCAAGAATCCTCCGGACATGCTGATCATCACCCCCGAGACGCTTCAGGCAATCCTGACTGGGCGAGTTATGAAGCGGCACCTACAAGCCGTAAAGTACGTTATCGTCGACGAGGTCCATGAATTAGCCGAAGACAAGCGGGGCAGCCAACTCGCTTTAGCACTAGAGCGGCTACGATGGGCTGCAATGCACGATTTTCAGGTGATCGGCCTTTCGGCGACCATCGGGACGCCTGAAAAGGTCGCCCAATTTCTTGTTGGAGCTGGCAGAGAGGCCACTATAGTTCATGTCCCCGTTGGAAGGGAAATCCACCTCGAGGTTACTTGTCCAAAGCCCGGGGCGAGAGATGTCGAACTAGCTTCGCGACTCTACACTCACCCTGACGTTGCAGCACGCCTAAGGCTCATGCGAGAGCTAATCGAGGCACATCGCTCCGTGATACTCTTCACGAACACGAGAGCCGTCGCGGAGATTCTTGCCAGCAGAATGAAAATCTGGGATGTCGACTTCCCGGTCTCGATCCACCACGGTTCACTGGCTAAACCGTCCCGGATCAGTGCGGAGAGAGGGTTGAAAGACGGCCAACTTCGCGGGCTCGTAGCAACCTCATCTCTAGAGCTTGGAATCGATGTCGGGAGCGTCGACTTCGTGATCCAATACATGAGCCCGCGTCAGGTCACCAGGTTGATTCAACGGGTTGGTAGGAGCGGCCACAGAATTGGGAGGATAGCGGACGGCATAATCGTCGCATTAGACTCCGATGACACCCTGGAAGCGATGGTTATTGCACGACGTGCTCTCGAGGAGAACCTAGAGCCAGTTTCGATCCCGTACAAACCGCTTGATGTGCTCGCTCACCAACTAGTGGGGTTGCTGATACAGAAAGGGAGATGGTACGTCAACGAAATCATGGAAATCTTCACCAAAGCCTACCCATACACAGATTTGACTGAGCAAGACCTGATTGGCGTACTCAATTACATGCATTCCAGATTTCCACGGTTAGCTTGGTACTCCCCACAAGACAATGTGATTCTGCGGCCGCGAAGGCTGAATTCACTTTACACGTATTACTTTGGCAAACTATCCATGATACCAGACGAGAAACAGTACTTGATAATCGACGAGACGAACGATGAAGCTGTCGGCGTTCTCGACGAAGCATTCGTCGCCGAGTAC
>JAHFFU010000135.1 GCA_023247835.1 Candidatus Bathyarchaeota archaeon | reverse complement strand
GAAGTCGTCATGGAACAAGGAAGAATAGTGGGGAACCGCGGGCACGGGGATTGGCAGCCTAGAATCTCTAATCGAAGAGCTGGCTAGCCTCTTACAACCATGATGAAGGGTAACAATTCCGAATGGTGTTAGTCAGTGAAGTAATAGGATAAACAAAAGGCCTACAGCAAACAGAGCGCCGACCAGCAGTATGAATGGCAGGATTGTTGTTTCACTTACTGCTATGATCATAGCAAGGTAATCTTTGGGCTCCGGGTTGGAGGTGTCTTCAGGTAGCTGTGGGTTCTTGTTTTTCTTTTGATTTTCAGTCTTGTTCATGAAAGTTTCCTCCGGGTGTCCTAGTATTTTCCAGCGTAGTGGCAGGCAGCAAAGTGTCCAGGCTCATATTCAACAAGGTCGGGTTCGACGTTAGAGCAGATCTTCCCTGCTATGGGGCATCTTGGGTGGAATCGGCAACCTGGTGGTGGTTTGGCGGCACTGGGCACATCGCCTGAAATCAGTTTCTTCTTCCTCTTATCCATTGGTTCTGGTACTGGAATGGAATCAAGTAATATCCTTGTATACGGGTGCAGCGGCCTCCGGAACAGGTCTTCAGCCTTCGCGAGTTCAACTATCTTTCCGAGGTACATCACTGCGACTCGGTCACTCATGTGCTTGATAACGCTCAGGTTGTGAGAAATGAACAGGTACGTGAGGCCGAGTTCACGTTGAAGCATCTTGAGTAGGTTCAGAATTTGCGCTTGTACTGAGACGTCGAGTGAGGATGTTGGTTCATCGAGGACTATGAGGTCTGGTTCCACGGATAGTGCGCGCGCGATCCCAATCCTCTGTCTTTGGCCGCCGCTAAACTCATGAGGAAACCTGTCTAAGTGGTCTTCATTTAATCCAACTGTCTTTAGAAGTCTGACGACCGCCGCCCTAACTTCTCGTCTGCCCAGTTTGCCGCTTACTGTCAGTGGTTCAGCGATGATGTTCCGGATAGCCCACCGGGGGTTGAGTGATGCATATGGGTCCTGAAAGACTATCTGCATCTGGGACCTGATCTTCATAAGATCATGGCGTTTTAGGGTTAGAATGTTTTCCCCGTTGAAGTACACTTCACCGGATGTTGCATGTTCCAGCGCTAAGACGCATCTGGCGACCGTAGTCTTACCGCACCCTGATTCCCCAACTAGGCCGAGTGTTTCGCCTCGGTACAGGTTGAAGCTGACGTCGTCGACCGCGTATACCTTGCCTTTCGAACGCCCAATGATGCCGCCGCCTATAGGAAAATGTTTCTTGAGTTTCCTCACCTCAAGCAATCGCGGGGTGTCGGGAGTTTTCATTTGCGGTGACCTTTAGCTGAGTGAAGGTAACAGGCCACGAGATGCCCGGGCTCAATCTCCTCAAGGAGGGGCTTCTCTTGTTTGCAGATGTCCATTGCATAGGGGCATCTTGGGTGGAATCGGCAACCTGTCGGGGGATCAATGAGATTTGGAACGGACCCTTGAATTGATTCCAGCTCGGTTATGTGCGCGGAAATTTTGGGTATGGCCTTGAGCAGAGCCTTGGTGTAAGGGTGGAGTGGGTTTTCGAACAGACGGCTGGTTTCCGCGACCTCAATTATGTTCCCTGCATACATCACTGCCACTCTGTTGCATGTTTCAGCGACGATGCCGAGGTCATGGGTTATAATCATGATTGAAAGGTCTGCCGTATGCTTCAATTCGCTGAGTAGGTCAAGGATTTGTGCTTGAATGGTGACGTCAAGGGCAGTTGTCGGTTCGTCTGCGATGAGAAGTTTGGGGCCGCAGGCTATGGCCATGGCAATTATTACTCGCTGCCTCATCCCGCCGCTGAGTTCATGTGGGTATTCTTTTATGACGCCCTCAGGATCCGGCAGCTTCACAGTTGCGAGCAACTCGACTGCTCGCCGCAATGCCAATCGTTTGAGTTCGCCTTTGGAAACCCGAAACTGGCCTGGTTTAAGATTGGATATGTGGTCGATTTGTTGTTTGAGGCTCTGAGCTTCTTTCGACGATGGGTCAGCCTCGGTCAGCCTCGACTGTAGTTCTTGGATTCTTTCGTCAAGAAGTTCCTTTCTCAGGTCTCTGTGGATGATTAGCGTCTCAGCGACCTGTTCTCCGACGGTCATAACTGGGTTCAGGAAAGTTGTCGGGTCCTGAAACACCATCGTAATCAGGTTGCCTCTGACCTTGCGCATTTCGTCTTCGGATTTCTTCAGCAGGTCTTCGCCGGCGAAGTTGATCTCGCCTTCAACAATTTTTCCCGGCGGGTCAGGCACTAACCTCATGATGGCAAGTGCGGTCACAGATTTGCCGCATCCAGTTTCGCCAACTAACCCTAAGGTGTCACCCTTGCGGACTTCAAGGTCGATCCCGTCCAGAGCTTTCACAATGCCTGCGTACGTGTAGAAATTAACCTTCAGGTTTCGAATTGTGAGCAACGGTTTCGATGATTTGCTCAAGGCCTTCAGCCTGACAACCTTGCGGCGCACGAATCGCGGCCGCCTGTGACAGGCAACCCTGACCACTCGCTTCCCGCTGTATAAGACTGTATCGGGGCAGTGAAGTTTTCGATTTCCAATAACGAGTCCAAAACGTTAAGTGTGCACCTTACATCAAGACGGCGAGCATGGTTCAGGAAGCTCGCGAAAAAAGAAAATTCATTGAATTATCCGCATTCACAACCTTCGACAATGTCGATGTGAAAGTTTTCGCACATATCATCGAAGGCGCAAGGAACGGTCCGATGTTGTATGTGGGGGCGGCGACGCATGGGAATGAGCTTCAGGGTGTGGAGATATGCCGTCGTTTAGCTCAGCAAGTGCAGTCAGACGCTTTGGCTGGAAAATTGATCGTCGTCCCCATTCAGAATCCAATGGCCTACAGACATCGTGTCAGGTTGAATCCGGTCGACGGCAAAGACTTAGACAGGCTGTACCCCGGGAGCGCTGATGGAACTGCCACGAACCGCTTGGCTTGGACATTGTATTCAGAGTTGGCTTCGCAGGCGGATTGCGTGGTGGACCTGCACAGCGGCGGCATAGGAAGCATGAACGTACCTCACATCTATGTCCCGCCCCGCAAGCCAACGAGAACACAGCATACTTGCCTCGAGCTGGCGAAGGCTTTTGGCGGCGACGTTCTAATCGACACTCAGCCGGGGGTCGATTATCACTTCGACCTCGATCATCCCTCCCCCTACTATTGTAACAGTCAGGGCGCGGCTGGCCTTTACCCGGAGCTGGGCGAAGGTGGGAGGGTAGACGAGTATTATGTGGACTTCGGCCTGAGGGGTGTGAAGAATGTTCTCCGCAAGCTTGGCATGCTGGAGGGCTCGGTGGAGCGACAGGGGAAGCAGAAGGTCGTAACCCGGACGGCTGTCGTGCTTGCCAAAACGAGCGGTATCCTTATCAGAAAATATGAACTCGGCCAAGAAGTGAAGAAGGGCGACCTTATGGCTAAGGTGGTTGGGGTCTTCAATGGATATGAAGAAATCTTCGCGCCGGCTGATGGCCTGGTCCAATGGACCGTGACGTTCGGGAACGTTTGCGCTGGCGAGCACATCTGCTGGATAGGCGAAAACTAATCCGACAATTTTAGTTCCTTCCACCCGCCATCGGCCGTCTGGTACCTGACCGATTTCGGGAAATCATACGGAACATACGTGGCCCGAGTGAGCTTTCCCTTCCATTTGGCCAAGGCCGCGTCCCAGCCCTCATTTCTCAGGAATTTGGCCAGCTCTCGGACATTGAATCGTTGGCCCGTAATGTCTGAGCCTTTCTGCAAAGCTAGGAAGACCCACGCTTCCGAGAACTCTTCCACCATCGAATCATCATCAGCATACCGTGCTTTCACTTCATCAGGAAGTTTGTTGGCTTCGGCGAGTGTGAGGCTTGTGGGTTTCAGCTGCTTACCCGTGGGGGCGCCAACGTTCAGCGAGTTAACGGCGATGTTGCTCTGCTTCAATTCCAAAGCCAAGCATTGCGTGAGGCCCTCGATAGCGAACTTTGATGGGCAGTAGGCAATTTCGGCCACGAAGCCTTCCTCGGCCGAGCGGGAAGTGACGTTTACGATGCTTCCGCCACCCTGCTTTCTCATCGCATCCAAGAACGCCTTTACGTTGAGAAAGTAAGCGCGCAGGTTCACGTCCAACGTAAGATCCCAATCCCGCGCCGTCATCTCATCAATCGTCTTCCACAGACTGACGGCCGCATTGTTGACCAAAACATCCAATCGGCCGTAACGGTCAAGGACAAGGTCTCGCATGCGTTCAACTTCCTCAGGCCTCGAAAGGTCAACGGGGACTGGTAGGATTTCGCCGCCCTTCGCCATACCATCTCTCGCTAGGTCGTCCAGCTCTTCTCTTTCAAGCGCGGCCGCAATAACTT
>JAHFFU010000134.1 GCA_023247835.1 Candidatus Bathyarchaeota archaeon | reverse complement strand
CGCCTGGTGGAAGGAATGAGTAAGTCAGGCGCGCGCCTGTTAGCATCTCTGCGAGTTCTATGAAGAGGTCGCGGTCGCCGAATGCCCACATAAAAATTGTTGTATGCCCAGAGAAGACGCCGGCATTGATTGCTAGCCAGTAGAGGTGGCTCATTATGCGGTTCATTTCGGCTGCGATGGTTGAGATGTATTGGCCACGTAGCGGGACCTCGAGGCCTTGAAGTTCTTCAACGGGGAGCACGTAGCCCCAATTCAAGTGAATCGCGTCTATGATACATGGCCTCTCTAAGTGTGGGATATTGCTAACGTAATTTCTATACTCAGCAATTTTCTCGCAGCCTCGGTGGACATATCCAATATCAAGATCTACACTGACTATGTAGTCGCCGTCAACGCGAATAAGCATCCGTAAATGTCCTGACCCGGGGTGCTGGGGGCCGACGGATACGTCGAGGGTAGATGGGTCCTTCGTTTTGGCTATTGTAACGGGCGGGGGCGGAGTTGCTTGAGTTGGATTAGCTGTCAACGCTGGCCCATCTCCGGGAATTTGATGTCCTTCAGCATCGGCGGTGGCCCATCCCAATTGTCCAGTGTAAGCAGTTTCCTCAAGTCGGGGTGTCCTTCGAACTTCACACCGAACATTTCGAAAGCTTCACGTTCATGGAAATGGGCGCTCTCCCAAACAGAAACAGATGTGGCGATTACTGGGTTGTCACGGGGCAATTCGGTTTTCAGAATCACGATAAGGTCCTGAACATCAGGCTTTGAAAAGGATCCTGTGAAGTACAGGACCTCCAGTTTCTTGTGGGTTGGATAATCCACACCAGCAATCCCTTTCACATGATCAAAACCGAGTTCGTCACGCATGAATTTCGCAATGTCCAGTAGATGGTCTTTCTCAAACCCGACGGTTACTCTGCGCGCCCGGTCTACTTTGGCCTCTTTGATTGCTTCTGGGAAACGGCTTTTCAATTGATTGATTGTCGCTTCTTCCCGGGAAAGCGTAACCATGGCCACTAAGCGAATACCTCTTCCCTGCGAATCTTCTCCCGAAGTTTGACGATCGCGCTCAAGAGCGCTTCGGGTCTGGGGGGGCATCCTGGGATGTACACGTCGATTGGGAAGAGTTTGTGTACGTCGTTCACGATGCTGTAGGAATCATGAAAGAGGCCGCCTGAACAAGCGCAGTCTCCCATCGCAATGACGTATCTCGGCTTCGCCATCTGCTCGTAAACAACCTTCAGCCGCTTAGCCATCTTTTTCGTAACTGTGCCCTCCACAATGAGAAGGTCGCATTGCCTGAGGCCGCCGGCGACCGCCTGCATTCCAAACCTTTCGGGGTCCAGGCGTGGGCCCATCATTGCCCCAAACTCTGCGCTGCAACAGGCGGTGGTAATGTGCACCGGCCATAGCGCATACATTCGGCTCCAATTGATCAAGTACTTGATAGGTCCTGAGCCAACTATGGTTCGCACGACTTCGCTCATTTTTCCCATCCAGACCCCTGCGAAGTCCAGCAGCGTCTCTTGGCTCATCCTGTTCCCTCACTGACCCTATGGAGCGATAATTACGCACACGGGGGTCGGGAAGCATTGAAAAAGTTTGTCAGGTCGAAGGTGGACTTGTCGCATCAACGACAGACACGACTTCAACGAGGTCTAGGTCAATTCCTTCAATGCTGCGACTGTTTCTTCGGTGTGCTTCGTGACATCAACTTTGGGAAAGATCTTCGCCACTTTCCCACGCTTGTCTATGAGGAAAGTTACCCGGTTTGTGGACCATCCCGTATCCCTAAGGACACCATAAGCGGTTGCAATTCGCTTTTCTTTATCGCTAATTAGCGGGAAGGGCAGTTCATATTTCGTTGCGAAACTAGCGTGGGATTGAATGCTGTCAAGGCTGACGCCAATAATTTCTGCGCCCATGTCCCTTATCGACTGGAGGTTGTCTCTGAAGCTGCATGCTTCCCTCGTGCAGCCTGGTGTATCGTCCTTGGGGTAGAAGTATAGAACGACGTTCTTTTTTCCAACAAAATCCTTGAGCCCTAGTCGGCTACCATCCGACGTTGGTCCATCAAAGTCAGGCGCTTGGTCACCCACTTTGACTTTGATTTCCATTAGTCAAGAAACCCCTGAATCTTGCGTCTATATGGCTTGATGTTACTGTTCACAGACGTGGCAGGAATCTACGTCTAGGCTTGGTTCCAACTTCTTGTGGAGGTCACACATGTACCTGTTTCTTTTTACGTAATCGCATGCAGCCTCGATTTTACTCATGACTTCAATTGGTTGTGCTTTCTGCGAGGAAACCATCTCCGCGATATCGCTTGTCGCTCGGTCGATCTCCTTGATACCGGTAAGCTTTATCGCGGCACCGCGCTTGTGATGCAAATACTTGCTTACTGCAGGCTGCGTGACTCCCAGAAGTTTCGCCGCTTCCTGCTGCGTCATCCCATGCTCTTCGACCAGCCTCTTAACAATTAGCGCCCTAATCGCTGGGATGACGGATTTAGAAGTTAACTCCTCTGGGAGTATCATGGGCATTGTGTGATTCCACTATTCCGAGTATGACAGAGGTTATATAAACGTACTATGGCGCGTTTCTCGCGCCTAGACTCTTTCCTGTGTTTCGCTAGGTAGGAGTATGTCGTGTGGCCGAGCCTCTTCGGCCCCTGAAGGACTGAGGGCCGCGAGTTTTCCTTTCCACCATAGTTCCTGAATATTTCGTGCCCCAGCGTATCCCATCGACGCCTTCAGCCCAGAAACGAGCTCGTCGAGAACAATGCTCACTTCACCTTTGTACGGGACCCAACCTTCAACGCCTTCGGGAACACCTTTGGATGGCATGCTGTAGCGGTCGAGCGAGTAGCGTTTCGCACGGGCCGTTGGGCTCCCCATCCCCCTATATTGCTTGTAATACCGCCCACCTATAGTGATCAACGTCCCAGGAGATTCTTGGCAACGCGCGAAGAGGTTCCCAACCATAACAGCCGACGCGCCAGCGATCAGCGCGATTGCAACGTCTCCCGGTGTTCGAATTCCCCCGTCTGCGATTATGGGTATGTTTGCGCCGTACTTTGCGACTGCGTCTGAAACCTGTGCGGTAGCGAAAAGGGTGGGGGACCCTGCCTTGGTTACTTCAGTCGTTGTGCAAATCGACCCTGAACCTATGCCTACCCTGAAGCCGCTAACTTGCTCCAGCTCGGTGATCGCATCCTCGGCTGCTTCGTAGGTTCCAATGTTGCCGACAATTACTTCAGCTGATACTTCGGACATGAGTTTCTTGGTGGCTTTGAAGACGTTTGCATTGTGGAAATGTGAGACGTCGGTGACGAGAATGTCTGCGTGTTCATCGAGCTTCTTCGCCCTATCAAGGTCGAAGGGTGATACCGCCGCGGCGCAGAGCAATTGCCCGTTCTCGTCACGAGCCGCTTCCGGGTATTTTCCCCTGAGCAGTATGTCTTTGAATGTTATGAGCCCCGATAGCTCCCCTGCCTTGTTCACGATTGGGAGCTTCTCGATTTTGTGATCCCGGAGTAGCCTCTGGGCTTCGTCGATGCTGATCCCTTCCTCAGCCTTCACAACATTCTTAGTCATTACCTGCTTTACAAGGAGGCTAGCTAGAGCGAACCGCACGTCCCGACCGGTCACTATGCCAACGAGCCTCGTCCCATCGACCACTGGTAGCCCAGAAATGTTATGTTTCTCCATTAGGGCCAGGGCTTGGCCGACTGTGTCCTCCGGCGCCACCGTCACAACGTCGCGGATGATGAGCGCTTCAGCTCTCTTAACGCGCTTAACCATCTCAACTTGCTCTTCCACTGCGCAATTCCGGTGGACGACACCGAGGCCACCCTGTCTCGCCACCGCGATTCCCATATCGCTCTCCGTCACCGTGTCCATTGGTGACGAAACGAAAGGAACATTCAAACGATGGGTTTTCGTTACACGCGTCCGCACATCAACCTCACTGGGTTCAACTTCCGCTCGACCCGGAAGAATGACCACGTCTCGAAAGGTGAGGGCGATCTGTATTCCTTTGATTTTCTCACGGAATGATTGCCTCAGCGCTTCTTCAACTTTCAATAAGGGAACCCGCTCCTGGACAGATAACACCGTTCGGAATTTAAGTTATAGTTGGAACACAGGATTAGAATTCGATGGTAGCCAAGTCTGTCCCGATTTGAATCTCGTTTCCGTACTCGCTCATTGCTTGGTCGCGGAATTCGCTTTCCCTGAGTTCGTTTGGAGGTGGGATGTGGAATAGGGCTAATCGTTTCGCATGTGCTTCCCTCCCTGCTCGCCCTGCCATCCGGGCAGTAGAGTGCTTAGTCAATTCTGCTATGCTCAACTGGTCTTCGAGGAAGGTTGCCTCATGTACGAGTAAGTCTACATTCCT
>JAHFFU010000004.1 GCA_023247835.1 Candidatus Bathyarchaeota archaeon | reverse complement strand
GTCGTGGGTGCTGCGGGCGTTGAAATGACTTGAATTGATTTCTTTCTAGCTGTCTCCAAGTCGATATTGTCCAATCCGACCCCGCAACGTGCAACAGCCTTGAGCTTGACGCCGGCGTTTAGAACGGCACTCGTAATCTTGGTGCGGCCGCGCACAATTACAGCGTCGAATTCTGAAATTCGCTTCTCCAATTGGTCGGGCGTTAGGTTATAGTTTTCCTCTACCTCAAAACCGGCTTTCTTCAGCATTAACAGGCCGTCTTGATGAATGGGCTGACAGACGAGTACTTTGAATGGCATTTGGAATCGACCGAATTCAGCCTTGAACATTATTATGAGCTTCTCATGGATTTCAAGGGTGAGTTAATCAATCACGGGTTTCTTTTTCGCCTGGTGACCATGTCATCGTCAACTGACGGCCTAATCACCAAGATTCTCAGCTTGAAGACTATCGCCGTTGTGGGCCTGTCGAAAGACTCTTCTCGGCCGAGCAACGATGTCGCCACCTACCTGAAGTCTCATGGCTACAGGATCGTGCCGGTGAACCCAACTGTTGATGAAGTCCTTGGAGAAAAGTCGTACAAGTCTCTGCTTGACCTTCCTGATCAATTAAAGCGTGAGATTGACGTTGTTGACATCTTCAGGCGGGCCGAAGATGTGCCACCAATAGTGGATGAGGCGATTCAGCTTCACAAGAGGTGGGGCAGAGCGAAGGCGGTGTGGATGCAGCTCGGCATCGTGAACGATGAGGCGGCTCGCAAGGCGAGGGAGTCAGGCCTAGACGTGGTTATGGATCGCTGTATGAAGATTGAGCACGGGCGGCGGGTTGGGCAGTCCTAAGCTGCGGTTGCGATTGCTTCCTTCTTGAACCTGTTCTTCAGCTTTTCTAGGACTTCAGGCAGCGTTGTATACTCCATCTCTTCTGGCCCGAGTCTATGCGGCATGAATGGGCCGTGTCTGCGCATGTAGTCCGTAATTTCATTTGCAATCTGTCGGGCACGGTCGTACGCGGGGTCCCCGAACAAGTCCGTGGGGCCGATTAACCTAGCATCAGAAACCTGGAAACCCGCTCCAACAACGCGCGGAGGCCCATCAAATCTTGAGACTCGGTTCTGCGTGTCTGCAAGGCTAACTGGCATGAGTGGGCCCTGGTGCGAACCTCGCATCCAACCTGCAACCAAGTGCGGGAAGGCGAACGGCTCTAGCACTTCACCAACGGCGGGCAAACCGTGCTGGGCTCTAACAACGCAAACCGGGTCATCTTTGCCAACATAACGCCCAGCAATAAGCGACAGCCGCGATGTACTGGCCGCAGCGGCTGGCATGCCATCATTGCGGTAGATTTTCGAAATTACGTAACGTGAAGTAGTGCCGATTAGTGCGAGGAGGTCGTAAGTTTCATCTGGGCACTTGAGTTTCACTGTTCGGTCTTCGAGAACGTCCAGGATTTCAAACGTGAAACCTTGGTGCAACGCCGGATCGATGATTAAACCGGCGGTGTTGAATGGGTCCCCAAAGATGCGGAACAAGGGAAGGTTCCATGCCCCGGGTTCAGTTTTATCCGCCATGAAGACGAGCAGGGGGTCACTTCTTCTCTCTTCGAACTCGATCTCGGCTACGCCTGGTCCCATCCCTTTCACGTTGCCAGAGAAAGCTTCAGCAAGTAGGTCTTGGCCTGCTCCATAGAGTTTCAGAGGCTTCGAGACCTTATCAGTCACTTCTTTGAAGGTGGACCAAGCCATTTCATGAATGCGTGAGTTATTCTCCCCTTTCCTGTGGGACATAATCAACTCAATATCATCACCAGCATGCGTCACGAAAAAATCAGCAATCAAACCTTCCTTCTTCGCGCGTTCAAGCGACGCCTGGGCAACCTCGAGCTGTTTCGGGTGCACCATTCCATGGCCAGGATATGATCCCACGTCAGCTTTGATGACAGAAACCGTAACCTTTTGCGAACTCATCAGTTCCTACCGGCCGCGCATATTCGGAGGTCGGTATTTAATGATGCCGCAGTATTACCGAGATCTTCCTTGCATTCAATTCTCTGTCACACGGTGGCTCCCAAAGTTTCATACACGCGCTTCACAAATAGGCGCATGATGAGTCATGCCAAGTCGCTCAGAGCCTTTCCTGCTGATCAACTTCAAGACCTACCTCGAAGCCACTGGGAAAAAAGCTGTTGAACTCGCCCGCAAAACCGAAACAGTAGGTGAAGATACTGGTGTCAAAGTTGGCGTAGCTCCTCAGTTCTGCGACATCGAGCAAGTAGTAGCCCACGTTAAGATACCCGTCTTCGCGCAGCACATCGACCCTATCACCCCCGGCGCCTTCACAGGTCATGTGCTGGCAGAGTCAGTTGCTGCGGCCGGAGCGTCCGGGACGCTCATCAATCATTCTGAAAGAACCCTGAAGCTTCCTGACATCGACAAATCTGTTCAGCATGCGCGAGAAGTTGGATTAACAACGGTGGTCTGCGCTGGGACAGCAAAGTTGGGCGCAGCAGTAGCTCTATCAGAGCCCGACATGGTCGCAATCGAGCCACCGGAACTGATCGGTTCCGGTCGTGCTGTTTCAAAAGAGAGACCCGAAGTGATCATCGAATCAGTCAAGAGGATTCGCGCAGTGAATGCTAAAGTCAAAATTCTATGTGGAGCTGGAATCACAACGGGGGAAGATGTCTACGCAGCGCTCAAGCTTGGGACGCAAGGGGTTTTGGTCGCAAGCGGCGTGGTCAAGGCAACTAAACCTGAATCCGTGCTGCGGGATTTCTGTCAGGCCGTTCGGAAATACATGTAGAAGAACCGTTCTCATATGCGGCAAGTGCTAGCTACCATTTATAACGGCTGGCGCCATCTTTCGCGCGAAAACAGACTCGTGGCGCCAGATGAACGATTTCCAAAGGTTGCTCGATGAGAAGCGGGCCGACGTCAACAAACGAATCGACGCGCTACTCTCAACTGGTTTCGAGCAAAGCGAAGCGAACGAACTCGTCAAGTATACCTTCAGAACAGGCGGCAAACGACTCCGCCCAATCTTGGTCCTGCTTGCCTGCGAGAGTGTCGGCGGAAAGTCAGAGCACGCCCTCGACGCAGCTGTCGCAATGGAATTTCTCCATGCAGCCTCTCTCATATTCGATGACTTAATCGACAAACATCGATTACGGCGCAGTCTGCCCACAACGCAACATGCCTTCGCAGACGATAAGGCGATTAGCGCAGGCCTCTTTCTCGCCTCCAAAGGAGTGCAAATACTCTCAGAATACAAGGATTCGCGAATCACAAGGCTAGTGGGCTGGGGGCTCGTCGACTTAAGCAAAGGCGAAATACTGGACACTTTAACCGAACTCGCTATCGACATCGATCACTACTTGAACATCGCCGACCTGAAGACGGGTTCGCTTTTCAGCGCAGCCTCGGGTATCGGTGCGGTACTTGGAGGGGCCAACGCAGACGAAGTCAACTGCCTGTACAACTACGGCAGAGCCGTAGGTATAGCCTTCCAAATCAAAGACGACATACTCGACCAGTCGGCCGACCCCGAGAGACAACAGCGAGCAAACCTCGTGGTCATGCACTACCTAGACGAAGCAACAAAAAGGGAACGAATCAGCAACTTGCTTGAAGAAAAGGAGAAATCCGATAAAGTCGAGATAGCGGCGCTGTACGAAAAGGCGTTGCAGTTTGCTCTGAAGAAATCACGTGAGCAGGTAGAAAAAGCGAAGGCAGAATTGAAGGGACTCCGCGATCCGGATAAGAGCAAACTCTTGGAAGAATTCGCTGACTACTCGCTCGAGCGGTCTTTCTAATCGCCGGTTACGCTTCCGTTAGGTAATCGGTCCCGCATGAGCTGCATTTCCACTTCCACAGCACCTTACCTTCTTTGAATACTAACTCAGATTGTGCAGCGACCTGTTTGCTACATTTAGCGCACCAGAAGTGAGTGGTTCCTGCGGAATGCCAGGCCATATTTTTCTTGCGCCCCGAGTTATCGTAATCTCCGCGGTTCAGGTTCAGTCGAAGATTTGAAACGCCGGGTAATACTTCTCGTTGCTTAAGAAAATAGCTCCCGCGCAGAGGCCTCTTTTCGAGCGCGATTCGCTTCGAAGTATTCGCATGATTTATATGCGGTTGATTTTAGTCAGACAGGAATCCGTTCAAGTCTCTTGCAGGGACTGATAATGGCGTTAAACCCCTGGTTGGCAATCATCATCTGGGCCATTCTAATCGTCATCCTCACGGGCCCATTGTTGATATTGCCAATGTTTTGGTCACGGCGAAAACCTGACCCTTTTCGCGACATGCCGTTCGAGTCAGGCCAAGTTCCTCAGGGGGAAGCAAGAACAAGGCTGGTTATGCAGTACTATCCCTACTTGTTGATGTTTGTTGTCTTTGATGTTGTTGGAATGTTTCTGTTTGCTTGGGGAATGAGCTACACCAAGATTCCTCTAGATGCTTCCTTTCTAGTCCTCCTCTTTCTGTTTCTGTTGGCAGCGCCTTTGGGCTACGCGCTGCACCTGGCGCTGCGCAGGGAGAATTGGTAGCTTGGTAAATCTCCCTACAACACCAACCGACATACTTCCCTTCATAATAGCCGTCGTCACGTCGCACACGTTCATCACGATCGTCTTCTTCCCAGGATTCATACACTTGATGCTGGTTGTCATGTTCCTAACTTGGTACGAGAGAAAGCTCCTAGCGAGAATTCAGCTCAGAATAGGTCCGCTATACGCTGGTGGGCCCGGAGGGATCCTGCAGCCGATTGCGGACGGAGTCAAGCTAATCTTCAAAGAAATTATGATTCCCTACAAGGCAGATAAACCACTATTCATCTGGATTCCGCTCGTGCTCGTCTTCCTAGCGGCACTACCGTTCGCCGTAATTCCCTTTGGTCAACACTGGGTGATCGCGAACCTCGATGTTGGCTTAGTGTTCCTCTTCGCTATGACATCACTCTTTCCTAGCATGATACTGATTTTTGCTTGGGCGAGCAATAGCAAGTATCCGTTCCTGGGCGGGCTGCGGTCACTCTTTCAGCAGGTGGCATACGAAATTCCGATGTGGATTTCGGCCCTCAGCGTTGTCATGCTAGCCGGTTCTCTGAGTTTAGTTGACATTGTGAATGCTCAACATAGGATATGGTTCATCGTTCCTGCCCTTCTGTCGTTCGTCGTTTTCTTTATCTCCATCATGGCGGAACTTGAGAGGCTACCCTTCGATCTGCCGGTAGCTGAACCTGAACTCGTTGCAGGCTGGTTTACGGAAGCGAGCGGGGCGATTTTCATGGTGCTTTTCCTAGCGCTTTACATGAAACTGTATCTGATGTCCTCGCTTGTGACTGTGCTCTTCCTTGGTGGTTGGTGGGGTCCGGCGTTTCTTCCCCAACCGGTCTGGTTCATCATAAAGACTCTGATTGTTGCCACTTTCATCATAATACCTCGAGGGGTCTACCCGCGGATTCGAGTTGACATGCTGATCAAAGTGGGCTGGACACGGTTGCTCATAATCGCGATCGCGAATGTCTTCTTCACAGTCCTGCTACTCAATACGGGCGTACTGTCGTCTTGGGGGCTTTGATTTGGTAGAACTCGCCATCCCGCCAGACGTCGCATTTATCGTTCTCGCTACGGTAACGATTCTCGCCGCAATCATGGCTCTACAAGCAAAGGAACTAATTTATGGAGCCATATCTCTCGCAATCAGCTTCATCGGCATTGCTGGGTTCTTCGTCTTCTTGGACGCACCATATTTGGCGATGCTTCAGATAGCAGTTTACGTTGGCGCTGTGGTGGTCCTAATCCTCTTCACAATCATGCTAGTACGGCGCGGGCAGCTGGATGAAGCAGGAGAACGGCAAGAAGGCGGCGAAGGCAATATTGGCTTATGGATTGCAGGCCTACTCGCAGTGTCAATCGCAGGCGTTGCAGCCCTGGCTGGCCCCAACCTCGCCACAGCGCCGCCACCTGCAAATCTTCCAGTATCCCAATTAGGACCTGTGCTGGCGAGTAGCTACCCCGTCCCACTCGTAATACTAGCGTTGCTAATGTCGGCCGCGCTGTTGGGTGCATTGGTCTTGGCGAAGGTAGAGAAGTGACGGAAGATGGTGGCCCTAGTCAGTTACATAATCGTGTCAGCGGCGCTACTTGGAATTGGAGTCTACGGACTCAGCGTGAAAAAGAATGCGATACGAATATTATTTGCTATAGAGGTCATCGTGAACGCAGCTAACCTGAACTTCGCAGCTTTCACGCGATACATGAATCCGCCGCAAGTCTCGGGGCAAGTGATAGTGTTCTACTCTATTGCAGCTGCTGCTATGGAGGCGGCGGTTGGCCTGGCGCTTATTCTGGTCGCATACAGACTCAACTCGACGATAGATGTAAGGAAACTGAACAAGCTGAAAGGTTGAAGCTCATTGTACATGCAGGTCCTTCAAATTGTTCTAGTCCCATTTCTCTTCGTTTTCATCACGTACGCGGCAGGCGTCAGATGGGGGGCGAAGGCGGGTTGGCTCTCTTTTGTTGCGCTTGGCTACTCAACTTTCCTCACGCTTCTCGCAGGCTGGCAAGGTGGGACCCAGGAATTCTATAACTGGAGCCCAATCGGGTTATTCGGCCTAAACGCCGACGGCTTGAGCGTTCCAATTCTCTTTACCATCTCTCTGCTATGCACCTTGATGTCCATCTACTCAATCCCCTACATGCACCACATCATTGGCGACGACAAGAGACAGTTCGGCCTCTACTACGCATTGCTCCTACTCTATTCTGTAGGAATGATGGGAGCCGTGCTAGCAACGAACCTGATTGAATTCTACTTGTTCTTCGAGCTTATGCTCATCCCATCTTACTTTCTCATCGCGAGATGGGGATCGGGGGACAGAGACAGAATTTCTTTCATGTATTTCATGTGGACACACATCGGCGCACTAGCGTTCCTTGCAGGAATATTGTCCGTCGGGTATCTCAGCGGATCCTTCGACCTCGGGAAAATCGTTGCCTCAACTCTGCCGGCACATTTGCGAATATGGATTGTTGGCTTGATGGTTGTGGGGCTGCTGGTGAAGATGGCTGCGTTCGGTCTACATATTTGGTTGCCGCACGCACACGCGGAAGCCCCTACGCCGATCAGCGCTCTTCTATCACCAGCAATGATTGGGATCGGTGGATACGCCATCGTCCGGCTTGTCATGACAATTCTGCCCACGGCTTTCTTTGAAATCTCCACAGGGCTCGCCATCTGGGCCGTCGTTACAATGTTTTATGGTGGAGCCATGGCGCTCGTTCAAGATGACATTAAGCGACTACTGGCCTACTCGAGTGTCAGCCAGATGGGTTACATCTTGTTCGGCATCGCTTCATTTCAAATTCTAGGTGTCTCAGGTGGCATGTTTCAATACGTAACACACGGGCTTGGGAAGGGGATTCTCTTCATGATGGCTGGGACAATAATCATGCAGGCTCATGGCCTACGAAGCATAGCCAAGATGGGCGGCCTTGCATCCAAGATGCCAATCACCGCGATGGCTGCCTTGATAGGTTTCCTGGCTATAATGGGCATCCCGCCAACGACAGGCTTCATCTCAGAATTTCTCATCTTCGCAGGTAGCTTCAAAGAAGCATTTACACTAAACTCCATGTTACGTGTTGCACTTTCATTCTTGGGTGTTGTATCGACTGCATTAACTGCAGGCTATTCACTTTGGGCCGTGAAACGTATTTTCTTTGGGAAGCTGCCTGATGAGCTAAGCAATGTTACCGAGGCCCCATGGGTCGTGACCGGCCCACTACTCGTGCTCGCTGCAGTATCACTCATTCTGGGGATATACCCCGACCTTGTGGAGAAGCTCCTCTTACCGAGCGTGAAGATTATCCTCGGAGGATAGAGTATGAACGAAGTTTTTGGTTGGCTAACTTGGGCACTACCTTTCATCGGCGCAGCACTAACACCGGTTTTAGCGCGCATACACCCCAAAATCAGAGACTACGGCTCTGTCGCATTCTCACTACTTGGAGCCATCTCCGCCACTCTCCTAATCCCACTCGTCATGTCAGGTTCGGTGCAAGACGTTCAACTTGACTGGATTACGAGTTTGAACATTAAGGCAGGCGTTCTTCTTGACCCGCTCAGCATAATCATGGCGAACGTGGTCTCATGGGTCAGCTTCCTCATAATGGTCTACAGCCTCGCGTACATGAAAGGCGAGGAAGGGTTAACCCGGTATTGGTTCTTCATGAACTTCTTCATCGGCAGCATGCTCCTCCTCGTAATGTCCGACAACCTCCTCCAACTCTTCTTCGGATGGGAAGGCGTAGGCCTCTGCTCGTATGCGCTGATCGGGCATTGGTACAACGATCCTATCGACAAATGGGTCGGGAACTTAGGCGACAAATCGCTCAACGTGCCGATGGCCTATTCGCCCAGCCACGCAGGAATGAAAGCCCTCGTCGTAACAAGAATCGGCGACATCGGCTTGCTCATTGCGATATTCATGATCTATGCTTATTCCGGTACGTTGAATTTCGTGGAACTCACCCAAAACGTCACTTGGGCCCTGCCCCTAAGCCGACTGGGTTTGCTTATTCCAGTCGCCCTGCTATTCTTCTGGGGGCCAATTGGAAAGTCGGCGCAGTTCCCATTGCATGAATGGCTTCCGGACGCAATGGCCGGCCCAACATCGGTCTCAGCGCTTATCCACGCAGCGACGATGGTAACGGCCGGGGTCTATTTGGCGGGAAGAGCAGGCCCCATGTTCTACAATTCAGTCATACAATACGCACACCCTACGTTCTTCTTCGAGGCTATTGCGTGGACTGGCGCTTTCACATGCTTCATGGCAGCGACTCAAGCTGTTGTTTCCAAAGAGTTGAAGAAACTTCTTGCATACTCTACAGTTTCCCAAATTGGGTACATGATGCTCGGCATCGGGGCAGGCGGCTTAGCATCGGAATTCGTCACTGGGCTGACGGCAGGTATCTTCCACCTCATGACCCACGCGCTCTTCAAAGCGGCGGCCTTCTTGGCGGCGGGAGCAATCTTGCACGCTGTAGATTCAAGGTTCATGTACGATATGGGCGGGCTGCGCAAATCAATGAAAATCACCTTCGCCTCGATGGTCATCGCCCTGCTTGCACTTTCAGGCGTGCCCCCGCTGAGCGGATTCTGGAGCAAAGACGCCGTAATAGCCGCCACCGTCCTCACGGGACAAATGCCACTGCTGCTTCTGGCGTTGGGTACCGTCGCCCTGACCTTTCTCTACAGCCTCAAAGTGATCGGCTTGGTCTTCTTCGCACCTAAGAGTGAACACATCAAGCAGCTAGAGGAGAAGGGACATCACGTTCATGAAGCCCCAGCGCTCATGTGGATTCCGTACGTGATTCTTGCGATCGCCACTATCGCTATCGGTTTGGCGGGGCCTTTCGTCGAATCCGCATTCACTCACGCCTTGGCTATCACAACAACCCCATTGGCTTCGCCTGGTCCCGAACTCAGTCCTGCGGTTGAACAGAATGCTGTCCTAACCGCGAGCGTCGGCTCGTTAATCATGCTCGCTGTGGGGGGAACGTTCGGCTACCTACTCTACATTTCAGGCCGGCTGAAACCGACATCATTTGTCGCCGAAAGAGGTTTCACTCGTAGCCTCTACAACTTTCTATGGAACCGCTGGTACATCAACCCACTATACTACCGAGCCTTCGTATACGGAACCATATCCGCCGCAACAGCAGTAAAGAACACAATTGAGACCGGGTTCTTCGACAAAATCAGCGGCGCTGTCGCCCAAGTATCAATCGACATCTCGAGAGGCGGGCAGGGAATAGACTTAGGAATCATCGATGGATGGATCAACGGAATAGCCTCCACAGGCCGTAAGTTCTCGTCCACTCTAAGGCGAATCCAAACAGGAATCCCGCAAGAGTACGTTACGGTCTTCGCACTAGGCGTGTTCGCGTTAGTTGTGGCGATATTGTTCTTCTTGACATGAGGCGAGAGACTTGTACTTGCTTTCTCTCCTCATATTCATGCCAATCATCGGGGCAATAGCTGTATACCTAGCCGGATATGTGGGAGACAAAGCCTCCAAGGCGCTCACAATTCTGATTTCGGCAGCAACGATCGCTGTAGTTCTCTTCATCTTCGTAAGCTTCAACTGGAGCGTACAGGGTTTCCAGCTTGTTGAAACATATGACTGGGCCAAAGACTTCGGCTTGACTTATGTAGTGGGTATAGATGGCATCAGCCTCCCGTTACTAATTATTTCATCCCTCCTGACAACCCTGTCTGCGGCCGGATCATGGGAACAGATTAAGTCTAAAGTGAAAGAGTACAATGCGCTACTGCTTCTATTCGAAGGCGCAATTATCGGCGTGTTCACGTCCCTGAACCTTGTCGCCTTCTATGTCTTCTGGGAACTCGTCCTCATCCCTATGTTCTTCTTCATCGGCGTATGGGGTGGGCCGCGTAAGAAATACGCAGCTATGAAATTTCTCCTAATGACACACGTGGGCAGCATCTTTCTACTCCTAAGTTTCATAGCACTCTACGTGCTTTCAACCCCCCACACCTTCAACTTCATGGACTTAGTGAAGCTGCACCTACCTTTAGTCGCCCAAGTCCTCATCTCGATAGGGTTTTTCATTGGGTTTGGCGTGAAACTGCCGATAGTTCCTTTCCATACCTGGCTACCCGACGCTCACGTTGAAGCCCCCGCTCCCATCAGTGTCTTGCTGGCGGGCCTGCTCCTGAAGATGGGCGGGTATGGTTTCATCCGCATGAACCTCTTCCTCATGCCGGAAGCATCTAAGTTTCTCGCCCCAGTTTTCATCGGCTTCGGACTCCTCACGATGTTCTACGGGGCCATAGTCGCGATGGTTCAACAAGACTTCAAGCGAATGGTCGCGTTGACGAGCATCAACCACATGGGCTACATCCTTCTCGGAGCCTTTACGTTCACCACGCTGGGAGTCAGCGGCGCTGTCTTCCAAATGTTCAACCACGCCTGCGTCATTGGAGCCTTATTCCTGATGTCAGGGGTCATTCACGAGCGCATGGGAACACGCACGATTAAAGAGCTGGGCGGCCTCGGAAACGCCATGCCAAAGACGAGCTTTCTGCTCGTACTAGCCTCGCTGGGCGCTATGGGTTTGCCAGGTTTCAGTAACTTCATCAGCGAATATACAGTAATCCAAGCCGGAATCTCCGTCAGCACCCTCTACGCCGTTGCGGTGCTCGTTCCTGGGATAACTGCCGGTTACTTTGTCTGGACGCTACGCCGAGTCATACTTGCGCCGCAGGTTAGGCCGATGGTTTCTAGGGAGGCCCCGTTCTACACGTTGCTAACCCTAGCCGCGTTTCTGGTTCCTTTGCTAATCTTTGGGATTTACCCGGCCCCGATTCTTGGTGTAATCATGCCCGCGGTGCAATCCCTGTTCCATTGAACAACAAGCTATCTAGGTTCTTGCAGCAGTTGATAGAAGCGGTCGATATCGATTGCGCTAATCGTTTTCGATGCCACTTCCAGATTTTTGGCCAAATCATCAGGAATCGCAACAATCGTGCCTGTCCATCTTGAACCGTACCCGTAAACCTGGAAAGATTCCACAACCCCCGCGTAGAACAATTCGTGAATCGGTGGTGTAGGAGAATCAGAGAGAGCGTCTCCGTCAAATTTTGTTGCGAATATCAAGCCCTCTGGGCTGCTTCCGAGGTTGGAATAATGCAGATGGAGCTTTGCCTCGAAATGGACAGCGTAACGGCCGCCTTCTTCCTGCGCTCGGAACTGCAGGATTTCGGTGTAGGGAAACTTAAGCTGGTAAGCCAGGCCTTCGGCTAGCTCACCTAGTGCCTTCGTTAACGACGTTAGGGATTTGCTTCGGAGGGCTTCTTTGAGCTCTGAAACGCTCTTCATCGCGTCGAAGGCTAGATCCTCGAGTAAATGATGAAGAACATTGCCAGGCCATAGATTGCGATTGCTTCGATGAGCACGACGAACAGCAGTGTTCTGCCGAGCATTTCGGGTTTCTCGGCTATGGCTCCGATGGCTGCTGCGCTAGCGGTGCCCAAACCTATACCCGCACCACAGGATGCTAAGCCGGCCGCAATTCCGGCCCCTATAAGGAATAGCCCTTTCTCACTCGTGACCGCCTGTTGGGGCTGTGTTGTACGTTGGGAGAAGGCGACGACCACCATCGATGAGATCGTGATTACCCCCACCAGCATCAATAGGAAACTCAAAATTAGCTGGGGTTTGGGCTTCACTACTGATCAGCACCTATTGAGTTCGTTTAGAACTTACATTCGCATTATAATCCTTTGCCTAGCTCAACCGCGTCGCAAAATCAAAGAATCCATCACTCGGTCCGCTGGAACATTGTTTGCTTTGCCGTTGATTATGCTGAACAGGTCATGTAGTTCGTAGTTTTTGAGAAAGAGGAATGCAAGTGCGAGTCCAACGTTGAAAGGGGATCCCGCAAAAGCGTTCAGGCAACTGTTCGCATGGCCTCGGCTTAGGGCGCGTTCAACACCAGCGGCCTGACCGTCCATGGGGACGGGCCCTTGTAGTAAGCGAGCGTAGGGCGTTTTTTCTAGAACACGGATTAGGTTCTGTGTATTCGTGGTCTCAGACAGTTCACCAAATGCATGGCCCAGCCCGTAGTTTACCGGGATCATCATATCCGAAGTCGACCTTCCATCGAGCCCGACTAAGCGTGCTCGAAACGCCAAGAGTATGTTCAAATGGTCGATTAGTTCTCCTACCAATCCCC
>JAHFFU010000133.1 GCA_023247835.1 Candidatus Bathyarchaeota archaeon | reverse complement strand
CGAAATTGGCTCTGGATAGGGGCATCGGGGGTGCCTTGAAGGCGCCTTCAGCCTACTTCATGAAATCCCCGCCCGAGCAGTACCCTGATGAAGTGGCGAGACGCATGCTCGAAGAATTCATTCGAGGCCGTGAAACGGCACGAGAATCGCCTCGCAAGTGAGATAACTTCAGGCGACCAACGTTAGCGCGGCCGCCATTGCACCTTGCTCAGCTAGAACCTTGTCCGGAGCACTGCTTATGACAACAACATCGCCCGTCTTTGGACTAAGGGAATTTTTCAAATTCTGAAAAAGAGAATCATCATTGCTTATCCTCCAATCTTCGCTTCCACCCATCGGCATTAGGAATTCGCGGCCTTGGAGTACCAGCGTGCAGGCCCCCGTCGCCCCTGCCTTTATGGCCGCGTCCCTTTGCTCGATCCCTCTTCTTACAAGACGCCCCGCACCCTTTATCGAAACAGCGGCACTGACTTTGTCGAGGGCGAGTTGCCTTGCGTCTATTACGTGGACCTCAGACACTTTTGACCTCAACGAATTATAGAGTGGTGTGCCATGCTTTTTTAGAACACAACCATCCTTCTCAATTGCAATCATGTTGGCTTGTATCAGATGTTTTATGATCGTCCGAATCGCACCCTCGCCTATTCCGAGTCTTCGCGAGAGTTCAATTCTCCCAATGGGCCCTTCATGACCAATCACGAGAATGGCGCGACTAACGTGAACGTGCGTGAATGCTGGAGATGGCCCCGGGCTCGGCAGTCTAGAGAGCGCCTGCAGAGTCTGAAGCACTCTCCCAGTGGTCATTTGTTCGACCGCCGTCTACTACGCCTTAGTTCTTGTCGCTAATCTCTGCTGGGGTTTCTCAATGAGTCTCTGAAGGAGACGCCTGACTTCTTGTAGGGTCGCGTCTGTCTTGCAATACGCTATGCGAACCTTCTGCTTGCCTAGATGTTCGTTATGGTAGAGAGCGCTCCCGGGTAACACGGCCAATCCTATCTTTTTCAGAAGGTAATCTGTGAAAGTCTCGTCGTCCTTGAATTGGTCAGGAACGCTTACCAGAACGTAGTATGCGCCTTCTGGCCTACGGTATTGCAGACCGGTTTCGTCGAGCATTTTGATCATCATCCTCCGTTTCCTGTCGTAGGCTTCGGAGAGCCTATGGTAGTAGGATGATGGGAAGTTTAGAGCAGTTACAAGTGCTTCTTGGAAGGGGTTTGGGGCACAAATGGTGAAGTAATCGTGAACCTTTCGCAGGGCGTTAGTGAGTTTTGATTCCGCGATGGCCCAACCGACTCTCCATCCTGTTACGCTGTACGTCTTTGAGGCGCCGCTCACGGTTACGGTCCGTTCATGCATGTTGCCCAGCGACGCTAGGCTCACATGTTTCGTCCCATCGTAGAGAATGTGTTCGTATATCTCATCGGTAATTGCAATCGTCCCTTCTTCCTCGCATAGGTCAGCCACAAGTTTCAGCTGCTCCCCGTCGATCACTCGCCCAGTTGGATTGTTTGGCGTGTTCAGAATGAAGACTTTCGGGCGCTTCGCCATGGCGTTCTTCAAGCCTTCTTCGTCTAGCTTCATCTCATTTCCCACGAATGGGACATAGACTAATTCGAGACCGGCCATGATGGCATCCGGAACGTAGTTCTCGTAGAATGGGTCCGTCACGACGATCTGATCGCCAGGGTTCGTCAAGCCGAAGACGGCTGCGGTTATAGCTTCGGTCGAACCGCAGGTAATTGTAATGTCCCTATCGGGATCTGCGTCGATTCGGTTGTAATCCTTTACTTTGCCAGCAACCGCCTCTCTAAGGCCCCGGAACCCCCACGATGTCGAGTATTGATTTGACCCATGTCTTATGGCCTCGACCGCAGCCTCAATCAGCCTTGGAGAAGGCGCGAAGTCTGGCATGCCTTGGGCGAGGTTGATAGCGCCGTATTGCTCGCTTAGCCTCGTCATTTCGCGGATAACAGATTCCTTGAAGAACCCGAGCTTCGCCGAAACCGCCAAGAAATGCCCTCAGCCGAAATGAGGGGGATTGTGGGTTTAAACTCAACCCTACCGAACCACCGCAGCCTGGGAACCCTTACGCGCCTTGGTAGGCGAACCTAGCCTTTTGCGCAGCAACAAGCCCCCTACGACAAAGGCTAGAACACCAGCCAAGAGGAGCGCGGTGTCTGCACCTCGCAGAATAGAGACCGGTTCAGCCTGGGTCACTTCTACCTGAACCATTCTAGACACTAGGACCCATCCAGCGTCGATCCCAATTGAAAGCGTGTAATTACCTGGACTTACTCTGCCTGAGACCTTGATTTGGGCTTCGCTGGGCGTTTCCGCTAAACTCGTAAACGAGGGATAGGGCTGAGGAGTAAAAGCTACTTGCAGCTCGCTGGGCTCGTAGGACGACCAAGCGTACCTGAAGGTGCCGTTGCCCCCAATTTCTTGGGTGGTCTTTCCCGAAATAGAAAAGGAGGTCTCGTGTCCAGCCGCTAGCTGTGAATGATCTTTCGAAAGACCGATAGAAAAGGGAACTAGTAAGCTGGTGTGCAGAACTCCTATTTTGTTTGTGCCCCACTCCGTGAACCAGACGTCTCCATTAGGGGATAGAGCGATCCAGAAGGCTGTGCTAATAGGCCCAGTTGGGATGGGAAATTCCACCATTGTTTGAGTGGAGGGGTCAAGGTAGCCGATTCGGTTCCCCCAATGTTCAGAGAACCACACTCGCCCATGTCCATCTATCAACAGTCCGTTTGGTATCGCTATCGAATAGGAATACGCAGTCATGGCGCCGGTCGGATAACGTGTCAACGCCCGCGACATTGGATTGAATTCGACGATCCAATTTCCGCCATGGTCCGCGAACCAGACATTCCCGTTCTGGGCGACAGCGATGCCGACGGGCGATGAAATGAAACGCGACGGATCTGATGTCGAGAGATGATACTCAACGAAACTGTTTGTTGCCGGCTGAAACTGTGCTACAGATTGGTTATATGTTTCTGTGAACCATAAGCTCCCACGACTGTCGAAAGTAAGGTCGGCTGGTCCAGAAAAGTAAGATGGGACATCATATTCTTCAAGTCTGTTCAAAGCCGGATCGTAGACGCCTATTTTGTTTCCGAGAATCTCCGTAAACCATACTCGACCTTGTTCATCCGTTATGACCCTGAACGGGAATGAACCAACGGTCGGAATGTCTACGATAGTAAAATTCCCGGTTGCGGGGTTGAGACGTAGCAATCGTCCGTGGCCACCGGGGACAATGGCCCCACCTGGGTTTACAGATCCTTTGCCGGCGTATTGCGTTACCCAGATGTTGCCACTCGAATCAACTGTGATTCCCCACATGTCTCCGATTCCGGGTACTGCGTACTCCTCGAAGCTGTCGGACGCCGGATCGAATCTACCGAGCTTTGTGACGTTTGACTCAGTGAACCAAATTATGCCATTTTTGTCGGCCGTTATCGCGAGTGGTGCAGAATTGGGCGTTGGGACGGTATATTCGTCGATGTACTTCGGCAAGGTGCCGGCCGCAAGCACAGGTGTGAGACTTAGACCAAGGATGATTGGAAGACAGAGGAGGAGACAGACATGGATGGCTCGTGTGGAGAAACGAGACGACCAGCGTAAAGACCGCCCGTCTCCCATCAAAGAAATGCGCCAGCGGCACAATCTCCGATAACTAAACAAACCTTGCTCTGCATGATTTCCAGTTAATAGTGTAGTCCGCAGTTCTCGCAGAGGAACCTGTTATAGTACGAGATTTCGGTCAAAGGAAGGCCGCATTGAGAACAAACGTAGAGGTAATATCCACTTTCTGCTACTGGAAGCTCCACAACCTCCTCAACTTCAGAAGGCCCCTCTTCTTCCATTACTTCTTCTTCGACATCTTCGTACAATTCAGAACACGTAGATTGCATGTTGCATCCGATTCCCTCAAAAGCCTTTCGTGACTGAAGGAACTGGACAGTTGGCCCAGAAAGCTCAGAGCATCATGTTCCATGCACAGTGAGACCTACTTGGGAACAATAGCCAGCAAAACATACAGAAACCTACCAGACAGCAAGCTAGAAATCTTCTTTACGCAAAGCCATGCACCTACAGCTGCAATCCATTGCCAGACATGCATTTCAGGGGGCGTAGTCTAGCATGGTTATGATACGCGGCTTGGGCCCGCGTGAGTTGCCTAAACTGCAACCGCGAAGTCCTGGGTTCAAATCCCAGCGCCCCCACCACTTTACGGCTATGGTCTTGATGATTCGCAGAACTAAGTGGAAGGACAATGCCTGTTGTCCCCTGGCTTCGAGGCGAGGACAATTCTTTATCGACCCTGACGAGACTGCAAGAATTGTCGAGGTTCCGCTGTACATTATGAGCAGTCGGGACAGGTGATTTGTTCGAATGCCTCACCAACTGCGACTTTTGCTTTCTG
>JAHFFU010000132.1 GCA_023247835.1 Candidatus Bathyarchaeota archaeon | reverse complement strand
AATCGTTTCAAGAGGCATGCGACATGCGCCAACGCCATGTATGCTGCGGTGGAAGCCATGGGCTTAGAGGTCTATGCGCGAAAGGAGGTTAGGTCAACAACAGTCTTGGCGATAAAGTATCCAAGCGGTATAGGAGACAAGAGCTTCAGAGGCTCGTTGAACAAGAAATACCGAGTCGTCGTAGCCGGCGGGATGGGTAAGACCAAAGGCCAACTTTTCCGAATTGGCGTAATGGGAAGCGTGTCCGAATTCGAGATTTTAGCCACAGCAACGGCTGTCGAATCAGCCCTAACCGAACAAGGACACAAACTCAAACCGGGAGAAGGAGCAGCAGCAGCGCGGGCAGTTTTCGCCAGAACCTCGTAAAGGCCGTTAAGCTCAAGGCGGCCCAAGCCCCAACCAAAGCCTAGAAGGAATACCGAGCTTGAAGATACTGGCTTTCACAGACTTTCATGGCAATGAAGAGGCATATCGACGGGCGAAAGAGCTGGCCGCGGATGAGAAACCCGACTTGTTGATAGTCGCAGGAGACATAATCAACTACGATGTCAACCGCGCAAAGCAGCATCTATCAGCCTTAGCAAGCGGCGGCCGGCCCGTCTACTTCGTGCCGGGAAATATGGACAGTGAAGAACTGGGAGGTTGGGCTGGAGCGGAGAACGTTCACGCCCTCCATGGACGCTGCGAATCCTTGGAAGGCAGGTTCCTGATCGGTTTGGGTGGTTCGCCGCACGGCCCCTTCAAAACCGCTTTCGAATACAGCGAGGAAGAGGCGGCGCGACTGCTCGAGGCGGCGGCTAAGGATTGTCGGGGAGGCCGGTTAATCCTCGTGTCCCACTGCCCACCCAAGAACACAAAAGTTGACCAACTCGCCAGCGGCGAACACGCGAAGCACATCGGTACGAAGTTTCGTTGAAAAAACGCAGCCCCTGCTAGTTGTTTCGGGACATATACGCGAAGCCCAAGGAACCGACACCATCGGTTCAACTACATTCGTGAATACGGGGCCAGCCCAACGCGGCCATTACGCCCACATAACTATCGAGGACAAGGTCGCAGTGAAATTTGCAAAGCTGCTCTAGGTCAGGGCTAACCTGACCTGCCGGGGTTCTCTACTGGCTCCTGGTATCGTAGCCTAATCTTCATGAATGCTCGAATTTCTTCGGTACTAAGCCGGGCTGGGTCGTATTTCACAACAACGATGTTAGTAACGTAGTTTACATTCACATCCTTGATTCCGGGCACTTTCTTCAGTTGCCTTCAATGACGTTTGAGCAGGAAGAGCAACCAAGGCTGAATAAGGAGAAGATCGCAGTCGCTTTGTTGGGTTCCATCGCCGTTGTTGACAATGCGTTTTACCCATATTGATTATAGAAACTCGCTGGCGCTCTGCACTTAAGGCAGCCGTGCACAGAGAAACACAGTGCAATGAAGTTAGAAGCTTGATAGGGTGAAGATTACCGACCTGTCACTCATCTCAATTTTCGGAGATAAGCCAATCTGAGCAAACATGGCTGTGATGTAGTGCACAAAGAAGATGGACCAGTTCAATCCAAAATCGTGAATGAGCGCCACAACGTGGCCGTGGGCATCTATCGTTTCGCTAACTTCGCAGAGATGGGCGAAGGTTGCAAGAGAACGAACATGGTCTAGAAGGGACTCCTGATCTACTTTCCCGACTTTCGCTGTCGCGAAGGCTTGAGGTATGCTGCTGCCCGCAGTCTTAGCAACCTCGATTATTTTATCGACCTCGCCAGCTGAAAGCAGCCCCCGAAACGTGGCGCTGCTGACTTTGACTGTGTTGATTTTACGCGCGAACCGGTCGAACTCGGCGAACTGTTTGAGAATCTGGTTAACCAAAGTGTTAGTGCTGACGCTCTGAGATACGGCTTCGGCTTCCACCGCCTGTAATGCGGCCTCGTCAATCCTGAATGACTTGGGAACGGTTTTGGATTTTTTCGCCGTTCTCCCTGCCGTCATGGCTCCTCAGAAACCTAGCTAGTTCAGACCTAGGTCTGTTAAGTTTGTGGCAAGCTAAAACATCCTGATTACGGTAATGTTGTTCTTGTCAGGCCGAGTACTTCCAATCTAGAAACAACTCCTTAATAGGAGTCTGAATTGATGCCGAATCGAAACAAAATAATTTGGTGTGTCTAACAGTGCCTAACAAGCGAACTGGTCGTCGAAGGAGTAGGGCTGTTCAACGAGAGACTCTTGCTCTCCTTTTGGTGCTCATCGTAGTCCTAGGCTCACTTGCTGCATACTACAGCCTAGCCCTGAGTGCAGAGCGTTCAAGTAAGGGCCTTGACCCTGCGAAAATCTATGCAAACTCAAGCCGTAGTGTCGTTACTATCCAAGGGGTGAGGCTTGAGATTGTAGATACGGGAGTGGGTCTAGGCACAAGTTGGGTCGGTATATACGCTTCTGGTTTTGTCGTCAAGTATTCCAGTTCCTACTACCTTGTAACCAACTTTCATGTGGTTGACCACCTTGTCAATACAACAGTAACCTTCTGGAATGGCGATGCCTACAGGGGAAAGGTGGTGGGTTTAGACGCGTACAGCGATCTGGGTTTGGTTTCCACCCAAGCTCCTTCCGAAGAGTTTTACGCATTGGAATTTGCTTCATCATCTTCTCTCAGAGTTGGTGAGCCTGTAGTTGCGATCGGGAATCCATACGGCTTTTCGAACACCATAACCTACGGGATCGTAAGCCAGACTGGAAGGTCGATAAGTTACGATATGGGCTCTGGGTCAACCTCTTATCCTATCGCTGACGCGATACAATTCAGCGCGCCGATAAATCCTGGTAATTCGGGAGGCCCGCTCCTCAATGCGGAAGGGAAGGTTATTGGAATCACAACGGCTGGAATCAGTGGCGCTGAAGGCCTTGGTTTCGCGATACCCTCGGACACAATTGTACGCGAATTCCCCACTCTAGTGTCAACTGGTAGATATGACAATCATCCCTACTTAGGAATTCAAGTCACAGATATGGGCTATGAACTTTCAAAAGTAGTAGGGGCCAATGTTACGTATGGTGTGTTGATAGAGAAAACTGTGAAGGGTGGGCCAGCGGCTCAGTTCGGACTGAAAAGTGGGACTAAGAATGTTGACGTCGATGGGCAATCATACACCATAGGCGGAGACGTCATCGTCTCCATTAATGGGACCAGGATTGTAAACTACGACTCACTCTCCACGTTCCTGGAAAGAAACACCCTTCCGGGACAGATAATTCAGGTCGGCATAATTAGGTCAGGTGCGTACATGGTCGTCAACGTGACACTTGGCGTAAGACCGCCGCCCACCTGAAGAAGCTCTGCGAAGTCTGTGAAGGTGGTGAGACTCAAATGGCTATTGACCCAGTTTGCAGGATGAACGTTACTGAGAACCAAGCAAAGTACATGAGCCTGCTTGGTGGAACTAAGTACTACTTCTGTTCGGCAGCCTGCAAACAAGAGTTCGATAAGACCCCTAGCAAGTATGTCTAGGTTTCAAACACCTAGCGTTCTTTGTGATCAGGGTACTTCTCTATTGATGGGGCCGCGTAACACTTTGTGTTTCAAAGTGGACACCTAGTTTAAGCGTGTGCCACATCGCTATGGGCAAGAATGAATGGTGCACGCAATGAGAGTTGAGGGAAGCGAAACTGGGAGGTTTCACTTTTAACTCAAGGCGAGCGGTTCAGTGGCGCGGGGTTCGACGTGGACTGATATGAACAAGGTACCAGCTTTGGCAATCGTGCTTGTCGCGATCGGGCTTGGGAGCTTGGTCGCCGGCCTAACCTACACAGCATACTACGCTAGGCCCTATTCTAATTGGGGTTGGCAGCCACAGACCCAGCAAGGAATGATGGGACAATGGAACCAGCAACCGCAAACTCAATCCATCACCCCAATCACGATGGAGCAAGCGAAGGCAATCGCGCAGCAATACCTTGCTTCAAATGGAAGTTCGAACTTGGCGATCAAGGAGATCATGGAATTCCAGTCCAACTTCTACATAGTTTACTATGAGAAGGACACTGGAATTGGCACCTTTGAGTTGCTCATCTGGAAGCAAACCCCTTCCTACGGTATGATGGGTGCCGGCATGATGGGTGGGCGTGTGGTGACGGGGGTCATTATGCCCGAGCCTGGGCCGAACCTGATGTGGAACACAAAGTACGGTGTGATGGACAAGGGAATGATGGGCACACGCTACCGAAGCACCTCAACCATGACCGTTACGAAAGACAAGGCCCTCCCGCTAGGACAGGCATACTTGGACGACAACCTAAACGGCGCGAAGGTTGAAGATGCAACACAATTCTATGGATACTACACGATCGATTACACGGTGAACGGAAAGATAGCCGGAATGCTCAGCGTCAACGGATACACAGGACAAGTCTGGTACCACTCATGGCACGGCAACTTCATTCAAGAAACTGAATTCGACTGAAAACTTGGAGGTGAAATCAGAAA
>JAHFFU010000131.1:2032-4474 GCA_023247835.1 Candidatus Bathyarchaeota archaeon | reverse complement strand
CAGGAATCCATTGTAGGGGAAGCTAAGGAGAAAGTTAACGTTCTCGCAAGACGTGTCGGTTTTGATCGAGTTGCCCTGAGGCTGATGTGGCAGGGAAGACTGTCTCATCGATTGACTACCATTATTGCATTGGGAAATCTATGCGAACATTCCGCGAAAAATGACTTGCAGGAACTCCTTCTTGATAAATCGCCCAACGTATCCCTATTAGCGGCGCGGGCTTTACTCCGAATCGATTCCCGGTTAGCTATGGACCGAATCGCCACCCTTTGCGGCTCAAGAGAGGATTGGTCTCCCGTTTGGGTGATCGAAATGCTCAACGAGACAGGGACTGACACGGTTACTGACCCTCTCTCCAAGGTAGCGGCTCACGCACCACCAGATGACGCAGCTCGGGTACTCGGCTTTCTCGAAGCGACGAAGTGCACGACTGCAGTCCCACTTGCACGGGACATTCTAGGACGCGAAGGCCTGGATGATCGGCTGACTATCGCGTGTGTTCGATTACTTGCTGAGTTGGCAGGCCCCGAAGATCTGCCGATCGTACGAAGCTATCTGCAACACCACAATTGGTGTGTGAGGCTTCATGCAGTTAAAGCATTAGGTCGGTTAGGTTCGGTAGATGATGAAGAAAATTTGATCAGTTTGTTAAACGATGAGAATTGGTGGGTCCGTTTTCGTTCAGCCGAGGATCTGGCCAATTTCTCCTATATGACAATGGCAAGGTTGATGGATATTAAGACCCGAGTCTCTACGAAGGCTCAGGAAGTGCTCACTCCATTTTCCGCCACCCTTCCATCGAGATCAGCGGTGTCGCTGTGATACCAAAGTAAATCTGTTTATCCATTTTATAGTGTTTCACGCCAGCGTATTGACTCCTGAGCCTACCAATGAAAGATGAGGTTGAAGGTGCCTCCACGCCGAAGGTAGAGGGTTTCCCTGTCTTCGTAATAGCCTGCCAATTCTCCTGAAAAATATCGCGATAAAGGAAAAATGACCGCCCCTCTCATGATCAGACTAGAGACGCGGACGAAATCCTGCACCGCGACAATGCGCTCACCACCTGTGCCGACCGCTCCGGAGAAAGACAGCTGTACCCGATCCGCGGGGCGCCACGTGATTTCGGAGGACACGGTTGCCGAACCTGTGTCGGGGACATAGAACACTTTTTCGGTTATCCAGACGTTGTACGGTAAATAGATCACCAGGCCAGGAATCAATAGGTCGATGTTCGTCGATCTGAACTGCATATGCCGGTAACCAAAGGAGGGCTCCAGAAAATTGAGAGATGGACAGACGACCGCGAGGCTTTGAAAGATTTCGCCTCCAATAGTTACGTTTGGGGCGAAATGGGGATTTAAGGCAGCAGAGCCACCAAGATACCCCCATGCCTTGTTCCACAGGGTGCTATAGACTTCCCCTGAAACCGGTGTATCGTGGAAGCCAAAACGATTCAGTGGCTCCACACGCCCGACGAAGGTCTGAGCACCCGCCGACTTTGCCGCTTCGACTATCCAGTCCCGTTCATCCGGAACCGAGTTGGTGTAACTGTAATGAGTGTACCCAAGTTTCACATAATCGCGGAATGGTAAACTTGGCAGGACTTCTCTAAGCCCAACTGGCGCCCGAAGCTCCTGAGCTTGAGTGAGGGCTGCGAGTTCGCTTTGGATGGCCTTGATGTTACGGAGGATCTCGGGATTCTGATCCATTAACGCCAGGTCTTCATACGCCCGCAACGCACTGTCATAATCTCCGGACCAATAGAGAATATCTGCCAGGCCTCGTTTTGCCTCACGGTCATCTGGATTCTTTCCCAGGACTTTCTCGTAAAGGATACGAGCTTCGGCAAACTCCTTCTGCCAGGATTTGATTCTGGCCTTGGCAGTCAGTATGTCCAAGTCTCCGGGATGTCCGTGCAGGATTACATCATAAAGCTGCAGGGCCTCGTCGTAATGTCCTTGCCAACTCAGTAACCGCGCGATTGCACCTCTCGCTTCGTCGTCCTGCGGTCTTGATTTCAGATAGTCCCGATAGGCGTCGATTGCTTGGTCGTACTGCTTACTGTCTTCAAATTCTTTGGCTCGATTCAGTTGGGCTTGAGGTAATTCGGAAGGATTTAATTCAGCCGCGAGAGAAGCTGTTACCAACCCGATAACACAAATGAGAAACACGCAACTCTTGGTAATCAGACAATCCTTGCAATGATTCGCCACGAACTAGGTTGGCCTTTCGGCTCCACAGGGAGAAGTCGGATTCAAGTGTGAATCGAGGGCATTCTTTCTCGAACGATAGCGGAGAGGTTGAATTGTGTCAAACAATTCACTGCGGTTTACAGCATCGAATTTTCAGTGAAGTCGGCAGGTCCTTTCCGATCAACGGCCCCACGCTGGCACATCAATAAACGAAGTGGCATGACCACGTTCCCTCAACAAATTTAGATTA
>JAHFFU010000131.1:0-2022 GCA_023247835.1 Candidatus Bathyarchaeota archaeon | reverse complement strand
AGAGTCGTCGTCACGAAGCGGGCGAAGGTCATGCACGGCGGGATTCTGGAATGATCTCAGATTGCCACGAACTACAACTACTTTACGCGGATTACTTTGACACATCCCGATCTTCAGACTACGTTGTTAGGTACATGGACTGCTTCCCTCACCAACCACAATTTTGCAAACTCTACCGGTCATGCTTGAGCTGAACTTCAGTATTCTGATCCTGCAATGGCTGATAGTGGGATACGTGGTTGCGCTGGAGGTCTACTATTTTGTCCTCAATCTTTCCTCCTTTTGGTGCGCATCGAAATATATGGCCAACCGAGCCATAGATGCCCTGCCTCGGAGATACACAGATTTTGACCTTCCTGTCAGCATACTCATTCCGGCCTTTAACGAAGAAACGACGATCACTGCGACAATACACTCTCTCTTGCAGTTAAAATATACCGAAGTCGAATTGGTCATAATCAATGATGGATCGCGCGATCAAACGATGGAGGTGTTGAAGAAAGACTTTGCCCTGGTGCCGGTTCTTGAGGCGTTCCCGGGACAGTTAATAACCCAACCTATCAAGGGCATTTACGCATCGCCCCTTTACTCCACACTCAGAGTGATCGATAAAGAAAACGGCGGCAAAGCGGATGCGTTGAATGCGGGGATCAATGTTTCGAGAAATCCACTTTTCTGTTCTATTGACGCAGATTCCATCCTCGAAAGAGAAAGTCTATACCGCGCTGTACGGCCATTTCTTGATAATCCGAATACCGTAGCGTGCGCTGGAACTATTCGAGTAGCGAACGGGTGCAAGGTTCGTAGGGGCTATCTCGTTGAGATAGGGTTACCTCGCAATCTCTTGGCGTTGTTTCAGGTCGGCGAATATATACGGGCTTTCTTATTCGGTCGGTTGGGCTGGTTGCCGCTCAATTCGATTCTGATCATTCCGGGAGCGTTCGGGGTATTTCGAACGCACAGTGTTGTAGCGGTTGGAGGATACAGGACGGATACAATCGGCGAGGATATGGATCTGGTTCTCCGCCTACACCGGGATCTGAGACTTCAGGACAAACCATATAGCATCAGCTATGTGCCGGATGCCATTTGCTGGACTGAGGCACCAGCACAAGTGAAAACTTTGAAAGCACAACGGATTCGTTGGCAACGCGGCCTTTCCGAATGTTTATCAAACAATTGGGAATTGTTGTTCCACCCCAAGGGGGGAAGTGTCGGCTGGCTCGCCTTCCCATGTGCTGTGCTGTTTGAATGGTTGAGTCCGTTACTTGAAACAGGCGGTTGTATTTTTATGTTTGTTGGGTTCGCTCTTGGGTTTGTCCAGCTTCACATCGCCGCAATCTTTTTTGCACTGGCCATCGGGTTAGGTGCTTTAAACTCTGCAAATGCACTACTATTAGACGAACTGACCTTTCACAGATTCCTCAAGTTACGCGATCTACTGGTACTTTTCTTAGTTGCGGTGTTAGAAAACTTTGGCTATCGTCAGCTCAATTCGGTGTGGCGCGTTATGGCATTCTTTCAGTGGGCAATGGGGCGCCCATCAAAATGGGGTGTAATGGCTCGAAACACGACTTGGCAAATTCGCTAATGCGTGCAGTCGAAAAGTAGCACCGTAGTAGAGTTTTGGAGGCGTTACTTTTTCAAGAAGGAGTCATCTCAGCAACCATCCATGGCTGCTCCTGCTGGCTTGGTGTGCACGCCCGATGAGAACCGCGTGACCGCACCCCTTGCACAGCATCCGAGCCCACATTATTCTCGTTCACCGAATACCCCGAAGCGTGCTCCGGGAATCTTCATTCATGACGGTTCGTCTAGAAATCGTATAAGAAGCCAAGCGAGGGGGAAGACTTTCCTCCTGGTCACAGCTAGCCGCTAGCCTCTCGCCCCGTGCCTTTCGTTCGAACAGTAGCCATTGCGGCAGAAACGTTCATGACTAAAGTGGGTTAAGGGCTTGCACTACGCCGCAGTTCCCGTTACAAGATTCCTCGATGGTTCCCACCGTTGAATGGAAAGACGGCG
>JAHFFU010000130.1 GCA_023247835.1 Candidatus Bathyarchaeota archaeon | reverse complement strand
CTCGTGCAGTTAGCTTACTCAACCCTAGCAGGCCCCTGCTTTGTCATTCCCTCAACCTCGGAACTATTTCACATTTCATAGAATTGCTCTCCTTATCGTAAGCGACATTTCTTGTCTCTAGATTTACATTGAAGAGTGATGTCAGCGCTCCCGCCCACCATGAGAAGAGAAAGGCTTTGGAGGACCCGGCGTCTCCCTTCACACTTGGATTTGATACCGCCACTAGAATGGGGGCATCTTGTTCCTCGGGAAGAGTTACTTTTGTTACGCCCATGCCTGTCATGCGGTCCCACTCAGCCAGCAGCTGAATGAGTTCGCTAATAGTTGCTTTCGGCCTCTCCGCCCTTATACTTGCCCCATCCTCTTTCCCCAAACGGAATTCAAGGTTCTGCATTATGACCTCTGCCACTTGAACTCCTACCAAGGAATCGAGATAATCGCACAGGGCCTGGGCATTGACGGCTGTATCGCGCCGTCCCAGAATACGGATCTCGCCCTTCTCCTTGTCCCAAACCGGGCCTTCTCCCAATGAGTTCGCACTCCCCCCATCTACGCCACGCAGATGTCGCTCATTTAACAGGTGGTGGAAATGGAGGAAAGATAGGAAGAGTTGGCGTCCTTTATAATTTACCGGTTTTCAGGTGATCGAGTAATTACTGGATGAACGGATCACCTAGGAGAATCCGAAGTTCGTCCGATGAATGGAGGTTGTATTCAGCGAGTTCAACAAAGATGTCAACTTCTTATTCTCGCTTGCGCTTGTCCGAGCGATTGTTCCCTCTGCGGCCAACAGATTCAGGGGAAACTTCGCCTTGCCTTCCGCACCAGGGCTGATGAAGCTCATACAACCGTTTCCCTTCTGCGTCGTTCGTGAATTTCGCCCCACACCTACAAACCGTATAGTCCTCAGACGTAACCAACCCAGCTGAATTTCGTCACTATATGTGGCGCTAAAAAGGTAGCTCGACAAGGTAACATGGGATTTGTTTCACTCTCCTGTATCCTCCGTCATCCCCCACAAACCCATAGGCTCATGGAATTGTGTTGATTCGCGCTGGGCCATTTGTCCTCAAGATTCTTGAGTCCTCCACACTCCATGTTGCTAAATCCGGGGATAAGCTGGGTATATGGATTCCGAAATCTCCTATTATTGGAAAACTGCCTCGGAGCGCAGTTCGTATCGCCGTGCGAAATCAGCTTGGTCAAGCCAGCTTCATGGCGTTAGCGCCTGGTTGGGCTACTATTCCTTCGAGAATCCGGCGTGACCTAAGCATCAGGCATGGCCAGTGCTTGTCGCTTCTCGAGGTCAAAAGAGTGGAGCACCATTCCAGGAAAGACTTCAACATCAAGGACGGCAAGGCTGACCTGCTTTCTTTCATTCCCGACGCAACCAACAAAGGCTATCCGCTTTACGTAGACGAGCATGAGGAGGCTGGAGTATCATGGCTCAGCGTCTGGTACTATCATCCTAGAGGAGCCGCTCGTCAAATAGAACTGAAACGTTATGTCAATGTCTCACGAATCGGCCAGTTACTCGGGCAATTGCAAGCCGAAGGAAACAAAAAAGGCCCTAGCATTGTGTTCAAGAACTCCTCAATCTCGGAACATGCTGATTTCGTTACCGCTCTTCGTGAGCTAGGTGTCTCCCCACCCAAGATACACGGTAGATGCATTTTCAATCCCAATAGGTCATCCCCCCGAGAGGTACGACAGTATTCAAAGAAATACAAAAGCGCTACAGGAATGGGCATTTCTTATTTCGATGAAACTCCTAAAATGAAGGGTGCGATAGCCGCCGATACGTTAGTGAGATCGACCATACTAACGCGGATACTCCTTTTCGCGATGGACGAAGTTCGGAGTGGGACTCTTCGGAATGAATTGCTTCGTCAAAATTTCTTGGCGAAGCTTCTAAGCGGCGATGGAACACTCGATGCGAGGGAAACCCCAAAGAGACTTGATGTTAGAATAACGATTGTTGACCAGAACGTAGAATATCTCAGAGATTATGCCGCTATCCTGTACGAGGAAGGGTTCAAGGCAAGGGTACGGCCGGAAAGCCTCTCAGTCCGGGCATATTGCACTTGGTTGAACCTCCTTAAACTCTATGAGATTGGCGCTTTCAGAAACAGCAAAAACTGGACCAAGCTGCTTTGCTCAATAATGATCGAGGCGAGAGGTAGAGTAAACAGGGGATACAGAAGAATTCTGGAATTGTCCTCGTTAAGGACTATTACTAGCCTCGATGTGTGCGTGAAATATGCCATCGGAAGGCGCGCTGCGAACTTATGGCTCAACAGAATGCGGCGGCTGGGACTGATAAAATGGTTACCGCGAATTCCAAGAGGAATGCACAATCGGTACAGCGTAACTTCTAGAGGGAAAGAAATATGCGAAATTCTGAATGCGGTCGAAGGAGAATTCTGCGAAATTAGTTACGAACGGAAAATGGCTAACCCGAATAAGATCCTCGAAATAATCAAAGAGAAAAAGTTTAGATCAGCCAAAAAGTGCCCCGAGCCCGGCTAGGGCTTCTTCTCCTTTCTTTTTGTCGTCTTCTGCGGCTTCCTTCTTTTCTTTCTTTCCTTCAGCTGCGGCGGCTGGTGCTGCTGCTACTGGGATTGCTTGCGCGGCCTTTAGGGCGTCTTCGATCTTGATTTCTGAGAGGGCTGCTACTAGGGCTTTGATTCTTGGTTCTTCAGACTTGACTCCGGCTGCTGTTAGAACTTTCTTGACATTCTCTTCTGTTATTTTGCCGCCTGCTGAATGTAGCAGAAGCGCTGCGTAGACGTATTCCATTTTTCACACCGAAATTGAACGGGATTCCTGAGCTTACCGGAAGTCCCTCTTTTCAACCTTTTCCTTCAGCTGGCGGTGGCGCCGGGGTTTCGCTTGTTGCCGCGGCCTGAGGCGCGAGTGCTTCCAGTTTTACAGCCGAGATCGCTGATGATAGCGCATTCATGTTCGCGTAAGCCTTCTGAATGATGAAGTTTGCAGTTTGCTTCGTGAAGAAACCTGACTCCACGCTAATTGCAACGGCTTGCCGGTACGCCTTCGAAATAATCACAGGCGCTGTTTCTGGCAGCATCATATTCGCCTCGACCGCGACTCCAAAAGCTAGCCTTGCAGCTGCGGAGAAATCGTTTTTCATCTGGTCGAGGTCGAAGGCAAGGTCGTTCGGGCCGAGAACTGAGCCGTGGTCATAAGCGTATGAGAGGGATAGCCCAGCTTCCATGGGTTTCATTCCCAGTTTCGAGAGAAGAGAAGCGGTCTTAACGGGGATTACATCCCCCTTCTCCACAACGACAGTGTCCCTCGCCACGAAGATGCTGCCGCCCTCGATGCGGGTTTGTACCTTCGCTTCGTTGAACTCACTGATCACTGGCCCAGGTTGGAGGCCTGTGTTTCCGCCTGGGATGAGTATGTCGCTGGTCGCTACGTCGCCGCCCTTTGCTGGGACCCTGACTTTGTTCTTGTTTAGGAAGATGATGAGCTCAAAAGGGTTCATCTGCGTGAAAATCAGGACCTTAGATCCCGTGAGCGAATCTGCAAACTTGTCGATGTTCTTCTTTTCACCCGCTATATTCTCGGAGGCCTTCTGTAGGATAGTATTCTTGGCTACGATTAGGTCGGCTTTTCCGCGCAGTTTCTTCCGGATTTCTTGGATTTGCGATGAGCGTACCTTTCGCAGGTCAGCAACTGCTACGACGGAGTACTTTTTGAGGAATTCGAGAAGGTCGTCGTAGATCTCCTTTTTCCATACTGCGACCTGCTGGGCTAACACATATTATCACTTCGTTAGGCTGACTTTCACGGGTTTGCTCATAGTCGCCTTGAGTAGGATTTCGCCTACGTTCTTGAAACCTCGCTCAAGTTTCTGCTCAATGCGGGAAACAACGGCCTGAATGTTCTCGGCGAGCTTCTCGTCTGGCATAGCCTCCGTCCCAACCCTGCACTGGAGGACTGGTTGCTCTCGCATTCGGACGCGAACCATCTTGCGGTGACCAGAAACGATTTGATCGATGGCCGCATTAGGTGGGACTGGTGTAGGCATCTTCCCTCTTGGGCCTAGAAATGAGCCTAGGGCTCTTCCCACAAGAGGCATGAGCGGTGCTTCGGCAATAAAGAAATCATAATCCTGAGCCAGCTTGCGAGCCGCCTTCTTGTCCTTGCTCAAAGAATCCATGTCCTGTCTGGTAACTAGCATGTCTGCGCCAGCCGCTTTCGCCCTAGTCCCTAAGTCTCCGGAGGCTATCACGCAAATCTTCAACGCCTTCTCCGGAGGGTTCGGTAGGGCAATCGTCTCATTGATCCTGTTCTCGGGCTTCTTCAGGTCCACTTCGCGGAGCCGAACAACCAAGTCGATGGACTGTGAGAACTTTCTCTTGGTTAGATTCTTGCGTAGCTCACCGAGTGCCCTAGCGATTTCATCCTTGGCAACTGGCAACGAGGCAACCATCTGGTCAAATTTCTAAGGCGTCAATCCC
>JAHFFU010000129.1 GCA_023247835.1 Candidatus Bathyarchaeota archaeon | reverse complement strand
AACGATGTGATTCTTCACGTTCACGTGGCTGAAACGCGCAAAGAACAAGCCGATTCCCAAAAAGAACACGGCATGCGGGTCGTCGAATACTTGGACAAAATTGGCGCCCTCTCCAAGAAGATGCTTGCTGCTCACTGTGTTTGGCTTACGAAGAGTGAAGTTGGACTGCTTGCCAAAGCAGGAGCTGGAGTGGCCCATTGCCCCGTTTCGAATATGAAGCTCGCGAGCGGTGGAGTTGCGCCGCTTCCAGAGATGTTCGAAGCTGGAGTTGCAGTTGCACTGGGAACTGATGGCGCAGCGAGCAACAACACCTTGGATATGTTTGAAACGATGAAGGTTTGCGCCTTGCTGCACAAAGCGCACAGGTGGGACCCGACCGTTCTGAATGCGCAAAAGGCTTTGGATCTGGCGACGATTGAAGGCGCCAGGGCCATAGGAGTTGAACGCGAGATCGGCAGCTTGGAGGTAGGAAAGAGGGCCGACATGATTCTAGTCGACGCAAAGGCGCCTAACCTGAACCCGATCTACGGGCAAGACACAGTAGTCTCCGATCTAGTGTACTCCGCCTCCTCCGCGAACGTTGATACTACGATTGTGGACGGCAAGGTCCTCATGCAGAATAGGCATATCAAAACGATCGATTTGGAGCAAATCGTTACGAAGACACATGAGATTGCAGGCCAACTCGCTCGGGGATAACAGGCTCAGCTCAAATCATCAAGCCGAACTTCCTCCAGCTCCAAATAACCGGAATCACCACGCCAACGAGGCGTGGACCGAACGACTCTAAGTCGCCTTTCGAACATGGGTGCGGCTAGGACGAAGGTTTCAGCCTCCCCTCCCTCGAAGGCAACGCTCAGACCGTATTGTTCTCTGAGCCTAACGAGCTTGGCCAGGTCAGAGAGATCAAGTTTCCTACCTAACCATTTATCGTCAAGCCCGAGCGCGTTGCACGCGGTTACTAAAATCTCAAAACCTGATTCTATTTGCTCCCTGACTAGTTGCTCTTGGTCCTTACGCCATAGAGGCGCAATACTCTTCAGGCCGAGCTTGTCGCATACGTTGTCGATCCGGGTTCTTTGATATTCGCTCGCAACTGCGCCTGATACCACAGTATCGATGCCCATGGATTCTTTCAGTTTCTCAAGTCCGACTGCAAGATCTGCGAGTTCCTCTTCTTTTTCCCCTTTGGTTGGGATCGTTGTCTGGGGCAGGCCGATTGCCTGGGCTTGTAATTTCGTCCAGTTCAGGCCCGGAAAGTGGAACATCCAAGAGTCCTGAGATACTGGGAATACCGTAACGAGGCTCACAACATCCCAGCCTTGTAGTTGGACACACCAAAGTGCGAAAGTGCTGTCTTTGCCGCCACTGAAGAGTGATGCAACCTTCATGAAGCGCCCTCGATTCTAGAAGTCAGCGGGTGCCTTGAACCTAAACTGATCCTGATAAAGCCGCGACAGCCTCTGAAGCGAATCCGCGTCCTCAGGATGCTTATCCTCCCTAAACCGCGTAATCCTGGCAAAACGAAGAGCGAACCCCGACTTGTAGTGTGGGCTATGTTGGATCTCGTTAAAGGCAACTTCAACGACAATCGACGGCCTGACATAAACGGTGTAATCCGTTTCCTTAGTCTTCAACGTCCGCAATTTCTTTGTGATGTCAACGAATTCTTGGTCAGTGAGGCCTTTGAAGGTCTTTCCGACCAGTAGAAACTCTCCCGACTTTTCGTCCCTGACAGCGAGGTGGTAATTGCTTAACCAGCCCCGCCTCCTTCCGGAACCCCAATCTGCAGCCACGATCACCACGTCTAATTTTTCTGCAGGTTTAATCTTGAACCATTTTTTCCCTCGAACGCCGGGCGTGTACGTACTTTTGAGGCCCTTCGCCATCAGACCTTCATGGCCTGCCTCGATGGACGCTTGCATAAGCTTCTCCGCCTCCCCCACGTCTTTGGTCACAATCCTTGTTGCGAGGAACCCCCCATCCGTTAGGCCTTCGAGCATCGCCCATCTCTTTTCATACGGAGTATCGATCAATAGATTTCCGTTCAGATAGATGACGTCGAACAGGAAGAGTTTGAGCGGTATTTCCTTTAACGTCGCATCAATATCGTGCACCCGCCTAAACCGCCTCATCAAGTCCTGAAAGGGAAGCGGTTTCTGATCCCGGCCGATAGCTACGACTTCCCCTTCAACGAGGAAAGCCTGACTGCGAATACGTTCTCGTGCCAACGCGACAATATCCGGCAGGCTTGTTGTTACGTCCGTTAGCCTTCTGCTGAAGATTCTGATTTCGTCTGCCTTGCGGTGTATTTGGATGCGTGCCCCGTCGTATTTGAATTCGAAAGCAGTAACGCCCCCATGCTCTTTGAACACCTCATTCAGATCCTGGCCCATTTCAGCGAGCATTGGCTTGATGGGAACGAACAAGGCCACGTCTACGGCATTGACCGCCTCAGGTCCTCTTGTGAGCGCGAGCTTAGCTACTTGGGCGAGATTGCCTAGAAGCATATTGGCCCTTCGAACCGATTCAGGGTTGATGGAAGTTGCTTCGGCTATTGCGTCTAAGGCTACTCCTTCGACGGCGCCTATGCGCATTTCACCGAAGATGATCCGCATCAAGTAGTCGGCGTCAGATGCAGGCAGACGGCTCAACAGAGCGTCTATGAGCGTCTCTTTTCGTTGCCGCGAACCCGGGCCAGTTGCGGTTGCGACCTTGTCGAAGGTTCTGTAGACTTCGAGGATTGTTACAGGCTTTGAGACCAGGGCGGATTGGCCGCTTCGGCGGTTAATCTTCCATAGCGTTTGTCCCCCAATATCGAGCACTCGCTCATCAGACTCTGGAAACGGCCGGCCGACGATGAAAGATACGGCTGGCATGATTTCTTCAGAGCCTAAGGACTTCAGGAAATTTACGAGGTATGCAACCTTCTCCGTTCTTTTTGGGGTGGACTCCAGCGCCCTGCAGACTTCAGTGAACCGCTCGAAGGAGGTCTCCGGTGACAGCTAAGGCCCTCCTGATTTACTGCCAAGCCAGCTTTGAAGACTTGAACGTTCCCGGGCGTAGAATTCACGCATTCGCTTAGTCGCGAGGTCTACCCTTTCCGCTGAAAACCCTCGCTCTTCGCAGAGGAATTTCCGTAGGCCTGCCTCATCCAACCCTTTGAACTTGATTTCGTAATCGTCGGTCACCTGGGGGTTAAGGAAGATTTCGCGAACATCCCTCGTGTTGTCTGGTAGTCGATTCCTGTACGGATCCGGCAGTCCTTCGAGGCATCGGTGAGCCTTGATGAGTTTCAGGGCTGTCTTTGGGCCGATTCCTTGAATCCCCTCATTGAAATCAGTCCCGACTAGGATGGCTAGATCAATCAGTTGCTCCCGCGTTATCCCTAGCGACGCCAAGAGTCCTTGCAGTTCGATCAGCTCAGGAATCAATGGGCGGCTGATTCCCTTGCTCGGCAAGAATTCCTGCCCTGATATCGTTACGTAGCGAACTAGGCGCGGTGAACCAAAAAGGACGGAATCATAGTCACGGCTGTTTGCTGCCCAGACATCACCTTGTGACGCCATGTGGGCTGCTTGAGCTTCACCCTCCTGTGGCGCTCGAACGTAAGGCACTCCGAGCATAGCGAGTAACTTTCTGGCGTCGTCCTGCATTGCTTGGGTAAGCGAGTTCATCGTTACTGCTTTCGACCAGGCAGATGAGTAGTCGCCGCGGCGTACTGCATCTTCCCATTCCTTACGTGCTCTCTGTCTATATTGGCGCCTCGCTTCCAGAGTGCGCATTTTCAGTGGAGGCGGCTTTCCGTCGAAAACGAAGAAAGGGCGTATCCCATACTCTGCCATTAAACGAGTCGTGCGAAGAAGGAGGCCAAGAAGGTGCGAAGTAATATTGCCCTTGGAGTCGGTGAACGGCCTTCCGTCCCGCATTCGGATCAGGGCAAGAAACTGGTAGAGCATATTGTTGGCGTCAACGGCGAGGCTTCGACCTCTCAGATCATCTAAACTCAGCTGCCGCTTAACGACAAGCGGAGAGAGGTTGAAACCCACAGGCCAACTACCTCAAGTTCTGGGACTTCATAGGCAACCACGAAATTAACCATGCTCAACCCAGCCGAGCTAAGAATGATACTGCGCATGCCTTCTACCCAGGTGGAAAATACTAACTAGAGATTGGCAGGTCGCGAGCGATAGCGGGAAAGAAGCCAAGCATGCTCATAACGGATGGATTGAAGGCGTACAACGACGCTTGCAAATTCGAATATTGGACACCGAAAATGGAAACAAGAACCGTACACATACGCCACATCTCACTGAAAGGCGAGCACCACAACAACATGATCGAACGCCTTAACGGACAAATCAGAGACAGACAGAAAGTCATACGCGGTCTAAAAAAGCCTGACACACCAATCTTAGCGGGTTATCAGATTTACCACAACTATGTGCGACCGCACATGGGTCTAGAGGGTAGGACACCTGCCGAAGCCGCC
>JAHFFU010000128.1 GCA_023247835.1 Candidatus Bathyarchaeota archaeon | reverse complement strand
CACCAGTCTGGTTGGCGACACTACCGCATTAGGAGTTATCCTTGATTCTGAAAAGGCCCCGGTCCAGGTTGCATTCGGAACTATAACGGACTGCTTGTCGACTCTGGGCGAGGCATTGGACTGGATACTTTCGAGGAATGTTGTGAAAACTGCTGACATTGTCGTGATGAGTGCTGGCGGGACACCGCAGGACGAATCGTTACTTCAAGCCGTTGAAACATTCCCAGTGGGATTGGCCGCACTCAAGAAAAACGGAATTTTGATTGTTGCTGCTGAATGCGGAAAAGGGCATGGTGACACTGAGTTCTACGAGTGGTGTGCACAAAGAAAGGAACCTCACCATCTGGAGGCAAGGCTCCGCCACAGATTCAACTACAATGGTTTCAAGGCAGCATTTCTTCGGAGAACGCTTGAGACACACCGAATATACCTAGTCTCAACCATTCCCGACCATTACGTGGAGAATGTCTTCGGGATGAAGGCAGCACGAACCGTTAACGCGGCTTTGCAGACAGCCCAACGCACACTAGGATCTGACTCTTCAATTTCTGTAATACCGGATGCAAGCAGGCTTATTCCACGGCGACAGGCCGCGGCGCAGTAGCCTGTGCCTAGTCTTCGTTGCAAGGGAGGTCACAAGGGATTCCAATAAGGCATTCTCTTGGGGGGCGGCATATACTTAGACCATTTTCAGCGTCGGTCCTTCGTCAATCCTTGATTATTCTCAGCACGAGGGCCAGGAAAAACCCCAAACCTGCATATGTCGGCATCGCAGCAGCTCCTCCCAATTCCCACCGACTTACGAATACCCCAAGCTCGGGGGTAAAATAGGTTCCTGCCATGACATTGTCAAGAAAGGTAAATGCAGGAATCATTGAGAAGAGCCCTGCGAGAAAAAGCAGAATCCTTGATTTGGTCTGGTACGGTACGCGGGGCGGTATGATACCCTCACCCCTGATTGAAAGGAGAACAAGGACTATTGTCGACAAAGGCGGCAGAAATAGGAGAATCAAGTATGGGCTGTTGCCGAGAAGATCAATCGCAGAGAGTGAGACAGTGATTGTATATGTTAGGCCTCGGCCAGGAGTGTAAACCGAGTTGATGCCAACGAGCCAGGGGAGAAATACGGAGACAACATCTAGCGTCGAGCTAACAAAAGCTATTAGAATAGCTAAATCAACTCCAGCTCGATACACGCTGCCGTAGGCCAGCTTCCGCAAAGTTGGCTCCGTTTTTCTGGCTCGATGTTCCGTTCTCATCCTAGATCCGGCTCCCAATCGATGTTGTCTGGTTCATTGATGCTTACGGTTCTTGGATCGCGGAAGTTTGCGCGGTAGAAACAGGGTTAAGAACACGACCGTGGCACCTGTAATTGTAAGGATTACAAGAACCAACTCATTCGCATTACTAGCAGGCACAGGTGAGGTAACTCTTTGAGGTTCATTTGTGTTGAGCCATGCGTACTTCACGCTGAGCAATCCAGCTTCCTTCGAGCTCCAAACAAAGTCGATCCTCCCGTTCGCACCATTTAATGGATTATTATTGAAACTCCAACGAACACTGGGGTAAGTGTTTTCGCCGGAAGAGGTTAGTTTCTGTTCACTCGACCAGACCTGATCGTACTTCCTTAGGTAGATCTGCCCGTCCGATTTTTCATAGAAGACATACGCCCTCCCTTGGGCGTCTACCGCAACAGAAGGGTTTTGTGCGCTTGGGCCCACAGTTAGGGCCACTGGTTCCGACCAATCAGACCCGTCGAACACTGAATAATGAATCCGTGTGAGCGGGCCCTTCCCTTCGTCCCACACAATATAGATTCTTCCTCTCGAATCTATCGCCATCGAGGGGTTGTATGCATCTGTAAGCGGTGGGGACAAAACGATTTGCTTGTTCCAAGCCCCCGACCAGCGTATGTAATTGATCTGATAGTTACGACCATTGCTCTTGAACCATGCTACGTGCAAATTGTTCGAAGAATCGACTGCCACAGTTGGGTTTACGGAATCCGGATAACCATGTGACAGCTTTACCGGGCTCGACCAACTGTTTCCATCATATGACGCGAAGAATATCTGGTAGGCCGTTCCGTCGAAACCGTACCAAACCAAATTGATTCGCCCCTTCGAATCAAAGCATGCCGAAGGATATCCGGAATAAGCCTCACCCAAAGTGAGCTGGTACTCATCAGACCATCCGGCTTTGTCGTACGTTCTGTAGAATATCTGCCCGTATTCTCCGATGAATTTCGTCCAGAATACATAAACACGGTTCGCAGGATCGATAGCCATGGTCGCTCTTACTGATTGATAATTGCCTTTACTGACTTGGCCGGTATCTTGCCAAGTTGCCCCAGCATCTTCAGACTCGGAAAGGAAAACTTGAGATGTGTTCTGTACAGGTTTCAGATAGACAACAAAAATATCTCCATTGCTGTCCCTCACGACCTTTCTTTGGCTGCTGAACGCGGTTGAGTTTGGTAACACGTCAGTACTAACTGTGCCAACGTTGACCTGAGCCTGCAGAAGCGGCACTCCGGAGCCCATGAGAAGCATGGCTTCGAGGAGACAGATTGTGACTTGGAGGCTCTTTGAATTCAATAACAGATCACCAATACCGAAACGCCAAGACTAACACGTTGTACGCGCAAAGCGAAAGCAACCAAGCTAGTGCGACAGAATGAACCATAGGGCGAGCAGGACGACTATAACGACAAGAAACGGAAGTAGCGTGGATTGTAAGGCGGCGATGACTATGGCCGCATAATCCCTCCATTCCAAATGCACATCCTCATCTCGTTCCTTTTTTTCATCCGACAAGATGGACCCTCACGACTACCTTCTTGAGCCCAAGTATAAGACGGTAAGCGCGATAGCCATCAGGCCTATCGTAGTGTAAATAGCCAAACCGGACAGACCACCAACCGTGGGGATAATTTCTGGGAGCAATGCGTAACCCGCTGATAATGCGAACAGGGTAGCTGATACGCGAATCAGCGTCCTGCGGAATCTGTGCAAACATGCCTGCAGGTTCGAGGTCGCGTTCTCATCTGTACCTACCTTGATCTGTCTTGCCACGGACTGATACATTCCTAAAGATGAAGTGCCTTCGGCAAATGACAAGGCAATTGCCAAGTGAGTTGTGAAGATCAAAAGTGGTGTGCCGAGGGCAAAATCTGAGACCATAACCGCCAAGAATGTTGTGTATCCCAAGGCAAAGTTCAGCGTTAACGTAGCTAACAGAGCCAAGAAGACAGCTACCGAGAGGAAGAAATTCCCTGCGTTAAGAAATGGGTGTAGAATTGCGTCAAGAAATCCAACTTGCAGGAAGAGAATAGGGTAAACGAGAAAGACAAGAAGGAGACCACCTCTTAGTGCCGCAATCTCAGATCCGAGCCCGAAGCTCATCTTCTGCGTCAATGTCTCACCGGTCGTTCCCTGATGAGCGAAACAGCAGCGCGGATAGGTGTGCCTAATGGAACCTCTATAACGCCCACTTCCGCGTTCCTTAGATGATGTATTACTGATGCTCGCCGAAGAGCAAACATACGCGTAGCTGCCTTGAAAAATGGGTCACTCTCCTCAGCCGCAAGTTCGGAGGGCGCTTTAGCTATCACGGAGACGCGTTTACCCTTGACCTTTATTTCAATCGCGGTACGAGAGATGCTTTCTGAGTTCAGAGACGACACGAACAAGATTTCGCACGGTGGCATTTCCTCAATCAGTCTCTTGAGGTATGTCGAGGTTTCACCGGTGCCGCCTGGTTCGGCTGTAATGAGTTTGTCAAGGACACGCAAGAGCTGCCGACGACCACTCTCGATCTGTACATGGGAAACGCTCTCTCCAATGACAACCAATCCCAGTCTGTTCCTAGTGCGAAGCAAGTAGGTCGCGATTGACGCGGAAGCCCTGACTGTCCATTTCAGGTCGTCGACGGAAGGAGCTGTTAGGTCAGTCACCAGGTAGATATTGGTGACATGTTCGCGTTCGTATTCATTCGAAAGCAACGATTCGCTCCGCGCTGATGCCTTCCAATTGATACGTCTTAATTCGTCACCAGGTATGTATTCTCTTATGCCGAAGAACTCCGTCCCAACGCCGACGTTACCTGATCTGAATGTACCTATTTCGGGCTGAGCAGTACGCGAATCAAGTGGAAAATCGGAGAGATCTTCGATAGGGGGGAGAACTGTAATATAGGTCGGTCCGCCGGTTTCTGTCAAATTCACCTCTCTCAGGCCAAACTCATCGGTCGATGTGGCTTTCGACGGACCCAGCAGATAGTGCCCCCTAAAATCGGCCTGTAGCAAACCACGCATTGTGCCCTGCGAGTTTGGTGCAAGGAGCGCGATGTAACGTGGTCCACCTTGGACAAGGTCCAGTCCATCCGGATATTCCTCAGAAACGTGAATTAGGGTGGGCTCAGTCGATTCATTCTTCATTGCCGTTCCCGCCGTAACAAATTGTTCTTCCAACACGCGGTCGTTAGATAGCTCCCGC
>JAHFFU010000127.1 GCA_023247835.1 Candidatus Bathyarchaeota archaeon | reverse complement strand
TCGTACAGCAGGTTATGGAGGCAAAGAATCTTGGCTGTTAATCAAACATCGCGATGAGTATTCCAAAAAGGGATATGACGCAAAGGATTATGATTTTTCGGCTGTCAGCAACCGCTCGCTTGCTCAGATAGCCGCTCAGAAACCAAAGGCAGGCGTGAAATCTCGAGGGAATTCATGACTCAGGCCAAGTGGTCCGAATCTACAGCAATTCCTACATTGTCAGCGCCAAGGGTTCGTATCGGGAAAATCGACCTGCGAACCCTGCCACCCCCGATGCTTATTTACGGCGAGAAACTACTTCGTATGAATGAATTACACCGAACCGTACGTTCCGACTCCGCAAGACATCATACCTAAAATGCTCGCCTTGGCTTCTGTAATGCCAGACGAGATGGTCTTCGACCTGGGCTCGGGCGACGGCAGAATGGCGATAACAGCGGCCAAAGACTTTCGTGCCAGGGTGGTGGGAGTGGAGATTCGGAGGCGCCTCGTGAGAGAGTGCCGCAGAAAGGTGAAGGAGATGGGACTGTCTCACCAAATCATGATATCGTGTCGCAATTTCAAAAAGGTAAGCTTGAGAAAGGCCGACGTTCTTGCGACGTATCTTTCGAGCTACACTCTGAACTTAATGGCACCCAAGTTCATCAAAGAACTGAGACCTGGTGTCAGAATCGTAAATTTTGATTACCCAATTCCCGATTGGACGCCTGCGGTTGAAACGGAGGTCATACCTGCGGGCTGGAAGAAGCCGCATTCATTATACTTGTACGTGATGTGAACCGGAACGACCCGTCAGCCCTTAAGTGCCGGATACAGCCAGCTCCGAAGCAGCAACGCCTGCATGAAGCCTTCCGACTCGTTGATTACCGTGCCCTTATTCGGTTGTTCTTGGGCAGATGCTCAACCTCAGCAAGCTTCAACGCCTCCATGACAGGCGGTACATACATCGCGAAACGCCCCCGTAGCCCTTTCTTCAACCCGTACCAGCCACCAACAGGGTTTTTTGGCGAACGGCCCCAGGCCTCAACTGTTCCCTCTGCTGCCGGCTTCTGCTCGTCCGCACTGCCAAGCGAGATCCAATCCCTGCGGGACTCGAGCATTGAGTGTAAGTCGTTGATACAGCGTAGGTCGTATCGGAGCTCCGTCTTGCCCACCAGAACCACCAAAGCGGGAGGGTTCAGATTTTCATCTCGATAGGCTTTGAATTCTGATGTTCCGGGCGGCGTTTTAAGGAGCCAAGGCTGCTCCTTTGTCCCTTTGCCTTTGGCGTTATCCTTCGACATTTTTTTCACTTGGATGAATTTTGGGATTACGGATTATAAGGACTTTGGTCAGTAATTGACCCTCATCTGCTAATTAGAGGCGAAAATCGGTCACAATGAAACGATCACTGCGGCAATTACTTTTGCGAGAACGCTCAGGTTTTGACCATCAAGCTGTCTGAATTCGCCTTGCTCCGGTGCATCAAACCACTTTCCCCTTAGCGCCGTTCGAAGACCTTGCAGAATTATTCATGTTTGGGTTAAATGATGTTGACTTGCTGAATTATCAGTGTAAGGGGATTCATCTGAAACAAGGATGTGATGTAGAGAATGAGTAGGGTCGAAAACCAGAATAATGATGCGAAGAAACTTGCTTTGAGATGCAAGACACTTGAGGTACAGCTTCGCCAGTCCATCCCAAAGAAGGAACATCATGAGGTCGTCTACAAGCTGGAAAGAGAAATTGATAGTCTAGAGAAGGAAATAAGTCGGGCCAAGGCAGATCTACAGAAGACAATCGCCCTCAACAAGCAACTCGGTGCGATAGGAGAGCAGATCACTGCCCAAAATAAGACAATGGGAGCCCAAGGAAAGATCGTCGACTCTCTGGTCGCGAAGATTTCCCAAGGCACGGTACCATCTTCCATTCACCTGCAGAGCCTGTACAAGAATCGCGAACTCGAAGAACAGATTCGAGGAATGGTGAGCAAGGCGGAATACACTTCGCTTGAGAGGAGGTCCGAAGAACTTTCGCGCCAGATGAACGCGATGGTTCCTGCCGCCGAACACTCATCAACAAAGCAAAGACTTGAGGAATTAGAGAGTGCTCTCTCCTCGATGGTCCCAAGAGAACAGCTGAATTCAAGCGAAGCGAGGGCGAAGGAGCTTGAGGCAAGACTCGCAGAGCATGTTCCACAGAGCGTTTACGACGAACTTGTTTCCAAGGTCGTGTCACTTGCGGAAGAGGTTACTGGGGGCGCGCTTTCGCCTGAGGGTCCGGAATCACTGTCTCAAGCCGAGCCTGGTGACGCAACACCGACCAATGCCGTTGAGCCAGCCACAAAAGACAGCACGGATACTCTCGTCCAACAAACGCCTCCAGAAGCGGTCGAGTTGATAGCACGGGCTGATGCTTCCGAAGGAGATGCCTCAACACCGAGCGATAACACTGCGCCGGAGATAAGGGAAATCCAGTCCCAGCTGGCGGAAATGACTTCGCGCGCAAATGAAGCGGGGCAGGGGAACGTCGGTTCGAGTGGTTCAGAGGGTAAGTCTTCTGCGTTCAAGTTTTCAAACACGGGGTTTGTGGTCACAACTGGCTTCGAGTTCGTTAGAGCGTTGGAAAAGGTTCCGACAAATGTATTGGAGTCGCATGTCCAGAACGGTGACTTTGAGAAATGGTTCACGAATGCTCTTTCCGATAAGTCAACAGCCGAGGCGTTCCAGAAAATCAGGGAAGGTGGATTCTCCGGCGAAGAACTCCGTTCACAAGTGATATCGTCGGTAGCCAAGTACGGAGTTGCGCAGCAACCAACGATACGGTCCACTTCCGGCACAGCCTAGACGGCGCCCGCCTGAACGCATTACTTCACACAAGAAAACCAGCGGATTTAGGCCATTCTGTTCCGTCTAGCTTTCTCCATGCTGAGGAGAAGCCCCGGACCCTTACTACCGCGAGTCTTGCTCCACCACCACACAAGTTACCGGTTAGCTTTGGGTTTCCCTCATGCCGCATTCTGAAGAATAAATCTCACAATTCAGTAGAATACCAAAATTGCAGAAGTATGCATTCTTCAATCCAACGCTGACCATGAGGATTCACGACAAAGGAGCTGTCCGTGTAGTAGATACGCAAAGTGTGGAACCATCCGAGTCGAACCGGATAATCGGGTTTTCCCCTCTCGGTTAAATGGAGGAAGGCCAATGAACAAAAATAGATTCCAAATGATCTTACTTGGCCTATCGTTGATGATTTCCGCTATGAATGTGGTCGGTTTGATCCTCTCTAAGGTAAATTTCACCGACATAACAAACTCCTACCTCGCCCCATTCCTCGTTATCTTCAGCTTCTTCCAAACCGTCTTAGTTGTGCTAAGTCGTCTGAAAGTGCAGTAACACAGGCTCAGACCATATCGAGTCAAACCCCCCCGTTCAGGTGCTTCGGCGGTAACTCTACCAGTCCGAAAAAATTTTGTCCGGCGGCTTGCTTTTCATAGGACAAAATCCTGTTCTGGAGCGTAGGATAAAATACTTGGTGCGGAACTTGATCAATGATACAACATGCGGGCACTCTTAGCGGTATCCGTCTTGGTCGTGTTAGTTCTTGGTTTCGCTCTTTCAGTGGACCTCAGTCCGCGGACTCCTGCTCCGTCCTTCCACCTCGAGTTTTCGAAGACGGGGGGCATAGCAGGAGTCGACAACCTCCTCACGATCGATAAAAATGGCGCCGCAAGCTACACAAGCAAGTATGGAACCGCGTTCAAGACGTCTGTCCTTGGCGTGGTTCTCGCTGAGCTGGAGGGTAGTATAACAAGTGGCCTACCTCAGATTCACCAGGAAAACTTCCAGGCTAGCCCCGGTGCAGCTGACTACTTCACCTACAGGCTCTCTGTAGGGATGGCGAATTCGACGAGGGAGGTCGTCTGGGTTGACGATTGGGCCGCAAAGGGGGGCCTGCCGGCGGTACTCAAAAATCTGCAAAACGAGCTGGACAGAACACTGGAGATTCTTACGGCTCAGGCGACCTTCGCGAACATGAACAGCTCGCACGCCAGCATAACGTGCGATATTGGTGCAAACGAGACGTCTTGCGGTTCGTTGGGCCTGACGATCTATACGGACCAGCTCTCGTACCAGCTCGGGGAGCAGGTCCAGGTTTTCGCGCTTCTTACAAATATTGGTTCCAAAACTGTCTACTATATCTCTCCTACGCCCTGCGACCCTGACATCAGATTGACCGTGTCGGGGGATTCAGGAATTCAGGACATATCCCGTCCAGACCTCCCGCCCGCTCCGTGTGTTCAGGTCCTGCAACAAAGGTCATTGGGCCCTAACAGGACTCTGATATTCAGTGGTACATGGAACATGAGTCTTGACCAGAACGGAGTTCAGATTCAGGTACAGCCCGGAGGGTACACTGTGTCCGCCCGCATGCCCTACGCAGAATTCGATCGACAGCTGGTCGCGGTTTCAGTGACCATCACGGTACACAAATAGGGAACGGCGTTCGCAACTCGACTTTTCATAGCAAGCACGATTCG
>JAHFFU010000126.1 GCA_023247835.1 Candidatus Bathyarchaeota archaeon | reverse complement strand
TTGCTTTACGTGTTTGCCATAGGGGCCGTTTCGCTTACGACGGGTGGGGGCCAGCAGGTTGCGGAACAGCTAATCTTGGAATCGTATAGTTGGAACGTGAACTCAAACCAATTGACAGGCTCATTCAAGAACGTGGGGACAACTCCGATAGCGCTGGACTCCGCGGACGTGTTCATTAGCAGTACACCAGTTACCCTTACTGCTGCGACCCAGACAATTAACCCGCAGCAGTCTACAACATTCACCGTAACAATCGGCTCTTCGGGCTCATTTGTTCAAGGTGTAGCCTACACCCTCAAAATAGTGACCGCATCGGGTGCAATTTTCTCTTACACAATCGTTTTCGGTGGTGGCAACTAATTAGAGACCTATTCTCGTCGTCCTTTTATTGGTCGTGGTGGGCTTCGCTGGATGACATCTGAGCTGGTTGTTGCAGCATAGGGCATTGGAGTCTATCTCTAGGCTACACCTGGAGCTATCGGTCTTGCTGACGGGTGCTTTGCCACTTGGCAATCTGTCTGCAGGTCTACTGAACAAGTTTACCGCAAGTTAGAATGACCTGGTTGAGAGCATGAACCGGCTGAGCAGAATTGCTCGCGCTTTTCTTGATTCCCGTATATTTGCAATCATTGCGCAGTCAAATTTCCTCTGGTCCATTTTGAGATTCCTTCCCCGATCGATGAGAGAGTACACAAAAGACATTTCCCATGCCGCATTGCATGCTCCAAAGGCTTCTTTCCCAATCTTGGAATCGGAGACTGAGAAGTGGAGGGGAGATGCACCGCTTCTGAGCGTTATAGTTCCATGTTACAACTACGGGCGATATATTCGAGAGGCTCTCCAAAGCATTCGTTCGCAAACGTTCCGCGATTGCGAAATCATCGTAGTCGATGATGGATCCACCGATCTCCAGACTATACAAGTCCTCAAAGGACTTCGACGTGAAGGACTTAGGGTTCTACGGCAAGAACATTCAGGTCCCGCTCAGGCACTCAATCGCGGGATTTCGTTAGCCACCGGCAGATACATTTGCTGCCTATCATCTGACGACACCATCGAACCAACATATTTCGAGAAATGCTTGGCTCTCCTCGAGTCGAACCCTGGCTTATCATTCGCATATCCTCTCGTTAGAACATTCGGCTTCGAACAGCGCGTTGGCGTAACCAAACCATTCGATTTAGGGCTGTTATTATCATACAATCACGTATGCGGCTCGGCCATTTTCCGCAAGGCAGGTTGGGAGGCCGTTGCCGGATTCGATCCGGCGATGTCCGCATACGAGGATTGGGATTTCTGGATTAGACTAGGTAAAGCAGGATTCCGAGGTAGGCTGATTTCTGAACCACTCTTCAACTGGAGACGACACCAACAAACCTTTGGCAGGCGCGTAGACAAACGAAGACCTGAACTGCTAGCAAGGATAAGAGCCACCCACGCGGACATTTTCTCAAACCCAAGGCAAATTGAGAGAATTCAGCGAGAGTACCGTGATTATCGAGTGCCTGATCCTTTCCTCAACCTATCGTCAAAAAATCAATACCTTCAGTACCATTCACCAGTGGTGCTGACCGTAATGTCAGGGGTGCGGCTACCCGAACAGGTCTATAACTTCCTTTCGGGATTACATGGAAAACGAGGCACCATAATTACGGTAACTACGACTTCTGTTGTAACAAAATCAGCACCTTCAGTCTCATCAAGTATTACGTATAACTTGACTTCTTTTCTCGAACCATACTATTGGCCTGACTTTGTCATCAATCTGATTAGCACACGCTGTATTCCATTCGTGGTGATTTGTGACTCAGAGTTGTCGTATGAATGGTCGACCCAAATCAAAGCACAAACATCAGCGAGAGTATATGAACCTCAAGGCCTGCCAATCAACACTGGCACCAGCTGAAGATTGACTATTTTGCCGGAGACATCGGCTGCGCAGTCGGAACATGCATTAATAGAAAAGTGGCAATCAATCTTACGCTTAAGTTAAAATGAAAAACTTCGAACGTTGGGCGATCGGTAGCATTGGACTGGAGCCAGCATAACGTTCTAGTGACAGGCGGGACAGCTTCATCGGTAGCAACCTAGTAGAAGCATTGCTTGGCCAGAACGCTGCCGTTGCCTGACAATTTTGTTGACGCAAGCCGATGGCACATGATTGTCGGCGGCGCAGTTTTCATCCTACCCACCCGCCTCCTGCATGCCGTTACACCTGAGGACCTTGACCTTGCCTCCAGCTTTCTCCCCCAGCGCACAAAATTCCTAGCCAGCCCGATGGGGAGAATTCTGGGAATACGATCTTCAAACGTCCGCTAGGGCCGCCAACGGGGGTTAGAAAGGCTTAAACGTTTACGTCTACGGTTAAGGTACCGTATCCAGCATGAAGACCACAGTATTGCTGCGAGAAGACCTGTACGAGATCCTGAAGAAGAAGTATGGGCCAAGAGGCATCTCAGAAGCTATTAACTCGATTTTGGCGGAAGCCTTGCTGAAGGGCGAGGGCATGTTCGGTACGATGCCGAAGACATCGCTGAAAGACCTGAGGGATCGCAGGGACCGCGTATGAGGTACGTTGTGGACTCATACGCATGGCTTGAGTACTTTATGGGCACTGAAGCAGGTGGAAAAGCGAAAGAGATCATTGACTCAGAAGCGGATGAAAAACTCACACCATCAATATGCCTCGCGGAGGCCTACGCTAAGATTCTGAAAGCGGAGGATGAAGAGAAAGCGGAACTCCGCACAGCGTTCATTAAGTCAAGAAGCGCGCTCGTTCCACTTACCGAAGAATTAGCTGTCGAAGCAGCCAAGGCTGACGTAGCCATGAAAAAGAAGGTCCACGGTTGGGGCTTGGCTGATTCAATTGTCCTCTCGACCGCTCGGAACAGGAATGGAAAAGTCGTTACAGGCGACGCTCATTTTCGCGGACTACCTGAGACATTCATGATCCAATAACAGTCAAAGTCCTAGCCTCTACGTTCACGTCATCCGACGTGACGGCGTTCTGGATTGTCGTGTTTGCGGTTCCTCCAAGCCGTAACGGTTGAAGACCTTGACCTTCTCCTCCAGCTTCCTGCTGGCGAGAGTTCTGGGAGCGGAGAGCTCAAAGCTCAGCTAACTTTCACTGCCTATATCAGTTCGGCTTAGGTTATTGATACTTGTGCGATCGTGGTTGACCAGTTCTGGAATGTTGAAGAGGTACGATATTCTCCTGCCACCCAGAACGTTCCAAGCGTCGAGTCGGAGACGGATTCGAAGTAGTCGCCGTACCGGTTGCTCAGGTCTGGCGCTGTTCCCCGGGCCAGTTGAATTGGGGTACGAAACGCTGGAATTGAAGAAACAAGGCCGGTCACGTAGAGGGATGGGTAGAGTGTGGACGATGAGACTCCGTATACTATGGCTGCTCTTCCCTGTGTGTCGAAGCTTACGGCCGGGTAGAAATAGTAGGTCCCTGCCTGCGCGTAGTCCAAGTCGAAACCTTTCGTCGCAGTCGTTCCAGACGTTGCGAGCTGGATTAGGCGTAGGCAGGAGCGGGTAGCTGAATCACCACCCAAAAGGCATGCGTCATTCGCAGCGAACCATAGTGTGCCCACGCCGGCTACTATCTGCCAGGCGGCGCTTAGGACGCGGTCGTCATTCGTTACGAGGCGCGTGCTCGTTCCGGGTTGGACGGCGTTAGGCGGGTCGCTTATCGTGTTTATCCCAAAACTGTAGATGGCAAGAGACACCTGATTCGGTGGGAAGCCGGTTAACGTCAACAATGAAGCCGTACTAGCGGGGCTACTACTGGATCCCGTGCCTACAGTGACCATGTAGAAGAAGCCTGAGGAATCGGCCAAGTGCCGCGCCGGATGAACAGAAGCGAAGCGGGTGTCTGGGCCACCGCTTGCGAAATCCACGGCGGACGCCCCACTAACGAGTTCAGCTTTGTTGAAAACCCAGAACTGAAACCCCACAAACACGCAGAAGAGCGTGCACTGAAAATCGTTGACGGAGATTACGAACTTGTCATTACTCGTTCCAATGAACGGTTGGTCGGTCAAATACCCGGCCGAGGGGGTTGCGTAAATCAACCAAGTCCCAGTAGGGTCACTGCTCGTGGACGCTGCAAATTGGACGCTATGGCCGGGTATGTTGACGATCGACGCGAACCACTTGCCGCTCAACGGGTCATAGGTCACTTGCGGGTCGCTCATCGAGGAAGTTGAAAGAAGAAAGAACTGTGAGAGCGGGAAAGCGTTCTTGGCAATGCTGCCTGACTTTGTGTAGATTATACCGGCCAGGTTGACCATTTCAAAGACATGGTTCGGACCCACACCGATTTCGACGTCTGGCGGCGAGCAACGACATGGGTTTGGCCTCTTCCCCGAGATGCCTGGAAACGTTGAGATGGGGCTGACAACAAGCGGCCCAGTTGTTGAGGCGGTCACGATTCTCTTGCTGCTTTGCCCCGGGGGAACGAAGCCAGGCTGCTCAGCTTTCCTTTTGCCTTGGACGAAGGCTTGGGGGTTGCTCACTAGAAATGG
>JAHFFU010000125.1 GCA_023247835.1 Candidatus Bathyarchaeota archaeon | reverse complement strand
CAGCCAGTCTTAGGTTGCTTGCGTAGATGTCAAACAGTTCTCGCCTTGCTTCAGCGCTCGGCAGGGGGACGTAAATCCGTTTTTGGAATCTTCGTATGAATGGCTCATCTAGGGTCCAAGGTTTGTTGGTTGCGCCGATAACATAGACGTGGCTTTGGTGTTTCTTGTCTAAGATGCTGTCCATTTCCTTAAGGAACTGGTTGCGAGTTCTGACCTCTCCGCCCACTTCGTCTCCTCGAACCCCTACAAGAGAGTCCACCTCATCGATGAAAATTATGACTGGGTGGTCTGTCTCCGAGGCCTTCCGTGCAGAAACAAATAACTCTGCAACATTCTTTTCGGATTCGCCAAGCCATTTCGACATTATTGCGGCTGCGTCAACGCTGTAGAATACCGCGTCGATTTCGGTGGCTATCGCGGCTGCTAGAAGCGTTTTTCCGCAACCTGGCGGGCCGAAGAACAAGATTCCCCTTGGCCAGCCCAAAGGAAAAAGGTCTGGCCGCTTTATTGGAAAAACGATGGATTCCTCAATCGCCTTCTTTGCGTCGTGGAGACCTGCTATGTCGTCCCATTTGATGCTGGGTTTTTCGGTCAAGACAAGTTGTTCAAGTTTCGCTGTGGGTTTTCCGGCCGAGTGGTCGGCGTCGTCAAAGTGCCCGTTCTGGTCTTTCAGTTCCTTGATCCTGCGCTTGCAATTGTCCACGTGTTGCATGTAGAGTCGGGTTTGAGGGGCTTCGGGATAGAGCGCGCATAGCTTAAGCAGAATCTCTGCTGTTCGCTCGTATCTTGAAATCGCGTTGGACTTGGCTCCTTGTTTATCAAACTGGACGGCTTCATTTGCAAATCTTGATGCCATCTCCTCGAGTTGCTCAGAAGCCGACATTTGCAAGAATGACCACTCGAATTAACACGATTACTCGATTACGACCTTTCCGGTATCACGTAGCCTCTGGAGAGCGGTTTTCACTTCTATTGGAGAGGCCCCAAGCTCATGGGCGCAAGACTGGACACTCAACTCCCCATCATGTCTTCTCGCGTACTCGTAAACCCGGTCTTCGATGCCGCTTTCCATGTCAGGAATCGCGCTAGCTGGCTCAGGAATCGTAGGGACGAGGTGATCCGATTCTGGTTCGATAGCGGGTAATTCTGGGAAGTGATCACGTAGCTTTTGTTCCGCGATTAACCCGGTTTCTTCAAGAACTTTCCGCGCTTCTGCGTCTGTCGTTTCTATTGGAACACTGTTCGCTGTGACCTCGCCCGCCTCATTCGTCAAGTCTCCGAGCATATCGTTAACTTCTTGGAGTTCGGTTGCGACCTGGGGGACGATGCCAGCGATCTTAGACTTTGTTTCCTTCACTATGCCCATAACGGGGGCCATTTGACTCATGATTGCGCCGAATTCTTCGACTGTTTGAAGTCTGAGGATCACTTTTTCAAGTGCAAGCTGACTGCCGAGGACGACTTTTGCTATTTTCCTAATCTCGGCACATTCATTGGCATAGATTTTGGAGTGCCCAGGATCGTTTGAAAGTTGAGCGCCTACGCAGCGCTGGAAGAGTTCTGTATCACGTCGTTGAAGGCGCGTATACATGTGTTCTAGCTTTTCGAGTTGGGCATGTAGCCTGAAGGATGCTTGTTCAAGTCGTTCCTTCAAGGGCACGGGGTGAAACTTGTCCTCAACTCTTCTGAAGAGGGAGAAGGCAACCACATCCTATGGTTGCCCAGCTGGGTCTCGCATCTTGATTACTACGACGTCGGGAACGTTTGCCGGGGCCGAGGACTGTGGAGTCATTTCCGCGGCGCCTAGGTTGTCGATATTTTGGAGTGATTCTTTCATGTTGTCGATGTCCTTTCTCTCCTTGCGGGCTATTTCTAATCCAGCCCGTATGGATTCGGTCACTGCATGGTAGGTATTTTCTTCGATCTCAGCGGCAGTGTAGAGCATTTTGTTGTTTGTTAGAGCTGCTTGAAGGTCACGGATTTGCTGCTCGAGCTTCGCTTCAACTTCCTTTAAGGTGTCGACTATCTTTTCGCGTTTTCCTATGATTTCCTTGTTGATGTCTTCGTAGCTGTTTCGCAATTGGTTGTATTCGGGTTGGTCGATGTCACCGTCTTTCAGTAGTAGATCGAGCGCTTGCCTTCTTCGCTTGATTATGTCGTGTTCCCTTTTCAGATCCTCGGCCTCGACACGCCACGGCTGTAGTAGAAGGGGATGTCCATCAACGATTCTAACTGAACTGATTGGGTATTCGGTAACTTGACCGTTGCTCAGGGCGATTTGGATGGCCTGTACTTCGTCTTTGATATCTGCTGAAAGGCCAACCAGCCTTCCCGTGGGCCGCCCCATCGTATCCTCGATGGTTTGACCTAGATATTTGCCAATCTCTTCAACGGTGAGAGTCAAGCCGAAAGGGTCCCCTAGTGGGATATTCCCGGCTCGCCAGTTCTCTGCGTGAACCGGGTGGATGGTAACTCCGGAAACTTGTCCTTCATATGCTGCTCAGCGATTGTGCTTGCTTCACCGAGTATTCTCTGCGCCTCTTCACCAGAAGCGTTCACATCATAGGACGCTCCACTCACCTCGCCTACTTCATCGACAACGCCACTTAGAACTTCACCAATCTGGCCAAGTTCGAAGCCCACCTCGGGTATTACGCCCGATATCTGACTCTTTATTGAATGAACTACGCTGGCAACCGGGGCCATCATTTTGGCGATGTCCCCGAACTCTTCGATCGTTTCAAGCCGAAGTGAAACTTGCTCCAACGCCATCTGGCATTGCAACGTCACCTTAGCCATCTTGCGCACTTCCGCGCACTCGTTCGCGTACATCATAGCTCGTGCGTTATCATGAGTCATCTGAGCATTGACGCACTTAGCGAATATGTCCTTGTCGTGCTGTTGCATGCGCATAGCAGCCGATTCGAGCTTGTTCTTCTGGATGTTCAGTCTATAGATCGCCGAAGCCACTTGTTCCTTAACAGCCGGCTTGTGGTGGAACTTGCCACCCACCCTTGAGATTACAGGCTCCTTGGAGGAGCCATCCCAGTCTTTGAGGAATCCTTGATTCATTACATCTATCACCAATTTGTGCATACAACAATTCTATGCGTTTGTTCTGCGTACACGAACGAACACTATTCAAATTTCATGCAAGAAAACTGTCAAGATTTAGCGAGTCACCGAAAGGGGTTTCTCATAATCATCGTTGACGAACTAGGAACGCGCGCCATTCTGATGGCCCGCAGAAGCGAGTAAGAAGGCAACCTGAGGTAAACGAGAACGAATCAGAGCGGTTTTGTTGATTTCACCAAATGCACCTAGCATTCCACAAATTATTCTATGAAAGGTAACAGAAAACCTAAAGAAAGAAAGTTGGAGCTTCTCGTCTTGCGTTTGGATTCCGCTGCGCTCATCCATGTCATCCCGTCTTCTGTAGTTTGATCTCGATTGTGGAAACGTTTCTCATGTCGCTACCTTCCCCGAGCACCTGTGTGCCGATACTGATTTCTTGGACAGCCAGTTTGCCAGCGAAGAATCTGCGACGCACTACTTCTACAACGTCCACTGCTGTGCTAATTGCCCGCCCTCTGGCTTTCACGGTCAAAGTTTGAGAGCCTGACTGTAAGTGCATCATTACGGCCGTTGCGTAGGCCATGATGGGTTTCTTTCCAATCAAAATTGTGTCTGGTGGAATTGGTTCCCTGGCCCTCGCCTGCGGCATCGAGGGGGATGGAGCTGCCTTCTCATTTTGTGCCAAGCCTTCGTCACCTCCTAGTTGAGCAATGCTTCCTAACGCTGTACTGTTTGCTGGGATCTATGTGCCAATGAGTCAGTGCCTCAAACTGCGTATTTGTCAATTTCGGTTAGGGCAGTGCTAACCTCGAATAGGCTCGTGGGTTTCAGGAAGGTATAACCTTGAACGGGAACATTTGGTAGAAGACGAACAAAACTACCGCGAGATAGAAAAGGACCACTAGCTTCGGGGGGTTCTGGTCCGCGATCATGTGGGCTACAGCGGCGCAAACTGCGGGCACAGTGGCCAAGAAGTAGAAGAGGTAGGTTACTCGTTGCCCGAATATTACGGCGGGATAGTAGGGGAGATAGTTGACTGCAAACCAGATCAGTGTAAGCAAAGTTAGGTCACTCTTCTTTTGGTAATAGCTGTATGCTGTGTAAAGTAGAGCTGGTATAGTTAGGTATAGGATGGCTGGATTCATTGCTCCCACAAAAGCAACCGGTGTACTTGTGACGTTTCCCGCGGTCACCCCGACGGTGAGGTAGGGGATTTGGATTTGATTGAGTAACCATTGCCACGGGCAGCTAATGATTCCGTTGGGACATTGGGAGGTCAATGCTTCCGAGTATCTTAGTATATGTTGAATATGATCAACCGGCATTACACAGGGATTGCTATCAATGCAGCCGACCCATAACCAATCCATGACAGTTAGTAACACCACGAGGAAAGCCCCATACACGAGTGTGTACTTCTCAAACCAAGAAAGGAATTTGTCCCATGATTTGGCT
>JAHFFU010000124.1 GCA_023247835.1 Candidatus Bathyarchaeota archaeon | reverse complement strand
GCAAATTTTCCAATGCAGCTTTCGGCTTTGACGGGGCTGCCACTCGACCAAGTAATGGCCGCGGCCGTCGGATTTCGAGTCGACTCATACCTAGTCAGGCAGGCGCATCGAATTGGAGAACTTGTTCCAACTCGGAACGAGCAACCATTCTTCACGTATCGAGGCGCAATAGTGCTCGAGCCCGAGACTGGGTTGCATGACAATGTTGCCGTGCTGGACTTCGCCTCTATGTATCCCACACTGATGAGAAAGTACAACCTCTCGCCCGATTCCCTAGTCAAGCCAGGCGAACGTGTTCTTGAAGACTCGGTATTCGTTATTCCCGAAGTGAAGCACCGGTTTCGGAAGAAACCTGACGGGTTCTATCGAACCGTGCTATCCACACTGATTGACGAGCGCTCTGCAATCAAGGCCAAGCTGGAAGGAATCGGCGCGGGTTCGACTCGGTACAAGGTTTTGAAGGAACGTGAAAGAGCCCTGAAAGTGATTACAAACGCCTGTTATGGTTATGCGGGTTGGGCGGGAGCCCGTTGGTATGTTAGAGAAGTTGCAGAGTCTGCGAGTGCCCTAGGTAGGGAAACAATCACAAAGACCATCGCCAAAGCCCAATCCCTCGGCCTCAAAATAGTCTACGGTGACACCGACTCCATCTTCGTGAAGAACGAACGCTCGAAGATCGAGCAACTTCTCACCTGGGTTGAAAGGGAGCTTGAATTGGAAATCAAGGTTGAGCGTGAGTACGTTCGGATATTTTTCACGGAAGCTATGAAGCGATACGCCGGCCTGCTTCCAGACGGAACGCTTGACATCGTCGGCCTAGAGGTTGTACGCGGCGATTGGTCTGACATCGCGCGCCAAGTCCAACAGCAAGTTTTGGAACACATTCTTCGCGATCAATCACCCGAAAAGGCTGTTGAAACAACCCGGATGACAATTCGTAAGCTGCAGGAGGGCGAAGTACCGATTGCTGACCTAACCATTCGAAAAACCTTGACCAAGCCTATCGAAAGGTACGCTGTGAGGGCGCCTCATGTTGAGGTCGCTAGGAAATTGATGAAGGAAGGTTGGGATCTTACTATCGGCGACAAGGTTGCTTACGTTATCGCAAAAGGGCCTGGCAAGCTTTTCCAGAAGGCTAAGCCTTACAATCAAGTGAAACCGGAAGACGTTGACATAGATTACTACTTGGAGAACCAAGTGAAGCCCGCTGCAATGCGGATACTAGATCGGTTTGGGGTAAACGAAAAGCAGTTGGTTGGTTAGGGGGTTGGAGGACCTGCAACTTCCGGTAGGGTCATGATCCTGATTGAGCCTGGTCTTCGTGTTAGTTCGGCGATGCGGTCTCCCACGACCAACTTAACCCCACGCTCTTCGGCCAAGTCTAGCAGCCTCTGTGTGACCACCCCATCGAAGACGATGGTATCAATGCCCTGATAGTCAACGAGTTTGCCCGCAAGTTCACTAACAGGCAGCCTGGCCATTTCGCCCATGCTTTGGTCCAGCAAGATTCCCTCTAAGGATCCCCTAAGCTCACGTGCTTTAGCCACAACGTTCTGCGGAAGCTGGGGTAGGGGTGCCCGTGGGACTTGTATTGGTTCAGGGCGTGGCCCCGTGGGCCTTCCGGCCTCGAGAGGCACTTTCTCACGCAGGCTTTTCATGATCTCCTTCGGTACCAGGTCCTCGACTTCCTTCCCCAGGGGTGCTCGTGCGACATAGTCGACGGGGGCTACCTGCATCAGTTCCTTCAGGATCAGGTCTCCGCCCCTGTCTCCATCTAGGAAAGCTGTTGTCTCCTTGGTTTTGCAAAGTTCGATTATGGTCCGAGGGATTTTCGTCCCTTCGATCGCTATCGCGTTTCTGATCCCGGTTCGTAGAAGGTTGATGACATCAGCTCTACCCTCAACGAGAATTATGGAAGCGCTGGTCGCAACATCAGGACCGGCAGGAAGGGGTTCCGGTCCATAATCAACCACGTCTGCTGAGCGGATTACGCCTGATACGTCCTTGACCATCTCATCTGTGCTAGGTGATTCTTCGATGACCCATGTACGTAGGATGTCCTTCGCTTTGTCCAGAATCAGTTTGCGTTTCTCTTCCCTGATGTCAGCGACCTTCTCCAGGGTCACCTTGGCAATACAAGGGCCTATCCGGTCTACGCTCTGTACCGCGGCCGCTATGATCGCGGTCGAGGTCTTGTCAAGGCTCGACGGGATCGTAATTGCTCCAAACGTCTTGTCCTGTTTGGAGTCTAATTGAATTTCTATGCGCCCGATTCGACCGGACTTTTGAAGCTCGCGTAGGTCCAGGTCCGGACCAAACAAACCTTCTGTTTGACCGAAGATGGCACCTATCACGTCAGGCTTCTCTACTACGCCCTCCACTTCGAATCGTGCGACGATCATATACTTTGTCGTAGGTGCATACTGTGAATTCGTGCCCAATTATCAGCGAACCTCCTAATTTGCTCACGTTTACGAGAGTAACTGACATGAGCCTTCGAAACGTACCTTCAGAAGTTCCCAATATAAACGCTATGTACTGAAATGGTTTCGGAATCTACCCAAGAAAACATCTTATTCTGACCTTCCCTCTCTCAGAACTGGTGCCGCAGAATCGTGCCGAGAATTGGGATTAACGGGTTCGGGAGAATCGGCCGGTGCTTCTTCAGAGCTGCAACGGACGCAGGTTTGGATATTGTCGCAGCCAACGACGTAATGGACGCGAAGACGGCTGCACACTTGCTCAAGTATGATTCCGTGTTCGGGAGGCTGCGGAGGACAGTTGACGTGGAGTCTGACGGCTTCAAAGTCGACGGAAAGGAAGTGAAAATCCTCTCTGTTAGGGACCCCGGCGACATCCCCTGGTCCAGGTATGGCGTTGACATTGTGGTTGAATCGACTGGGCTATTCACGAATAGGGATATGGCGGCGAAGCACATGAAGGGCGGAGCTAAGAAGGTCCTGATCTCAGCTCCCGCCAAAAACCCCGACATCACAATTGTTCCAGGCGTAAACTTGGACAAATATGACCCCAAGAAACATGATGTCGTTTCGCTTGCTTCCTGCACCACAAATTGCGTGACCCCCGTCGTCAAAGTGCTGAATGATGCATGCACGATAAAACATGGATTCATGACCACTGCTCACGCCTACACAAGCGACCAGCGAATCCAAGACTCACCCCATAGCGATCTGAGGCGGGCGAGGGCGGCTGCGCTCTCAATCATACCCACCTCCACGGGTGCCGCAGTTGCCACGACTGAAGTCATCCCTGAATTGAAAGGCAAGGTTCACGGCGTAGCGCTCCGCGTTCCAGTCCCGGACGGGTCGATCGTCGACTTCGTAGCTGAAGTCGGGCGGGACGTTACCGTTGACTTCGTGAACAAAGCATTCCACAAAGCCGCGAACGGGCCGATGAAAAGTATCATCGAATACTCCGAGGAGCCATTGGTTTCCGTCGACGTAATCGGTAACCCACACTCGGCTGTGTTCGATTCACTCTCAACGATGGTTCTCGACAATACGCTGGTCAAAGTGTTCGCATGGTATGACAACGAGTGGGGTTATTCGAATAGGCTAGTTGACATGGTGCAAACCATGTCGAAATACCTCTAAGCCTCGAAGCTTCCGAAGTAATTCCTAATTCAGGTCCTTCGTCGAAACCTGCTTCGCTCATTCCTTCGCCTAGCCAGAGATGGGACGCTGTATTCATGTTCGAGTGTTGGGACCCCAAACGATACTTCAGTCTGAAGGCGATAGTAGAATTTCGGCAGTTCTTCTATGCTACGAACATGCGATCTAGTCAATCCACGCAATTCGCGCCATAAGACTAGATTTGCGTGGATTTTCTGGGAATTCAGGATACGAGCCAAGCGTTTCGCTAAGAAAACACCTTGTCTGTCAAAGTCGGTAAGGACTATCACGTCTCTGTCGCTTTCTAGTTCTTCCACAAACCCAACTGCATTCTTTCGGCTGCTCTGCAAGCAAAGTATTGTCCCTGTGATTCCCATTCTCCGGAGCGAATCTCGGTCCCGTTGTCCTTCAACTACGATGATTCCTCCTTGTTCAGACTCGTGGGAGACCCTTTGAATCAGCTTCTGTAATCGTTCAAGCCTGACTTCGGCTGGGGCACGCATCGGGGATGGTTACCTTGTTATATCCATCTGTCGCATTTTGCGAAGTAGCTCAGGGCGTTGTTGAAATTCTTCTCGTACTGGTTCGAGGATTTTGATGAGGCCTTCTGCAACAGCGTTCTTCAAGTCCAAGGGGTGGATTTTTCCTTGGCGGTAGTCTGCCTCTAACTCTTTGTAGTTAGCAAAAGTCGTGGGGCCACCGTACTTGCTAGGCCTTTCTATTGCGACGGAGCTGGCCCAAGGAAACAGTATGTAGCGAGCGATTTCGAGGACCGGGTTGTTCTCCGTTTCCTTCTGGGGGCAGTAGGCGCGTTTGAGTTTGTTTCTTATTGCTTCTGGTTCGTCGTGGACGATTATACCACCCTCCGCTACGCTCTTAGACATCTTGAAGGAGATTTGGGAACTGA
>JAHFFU010000123.1 GCA_023247835.1 Candidatus Bathyarchaeota archaeon | reverse complement strand
GACGTGCACCCAACGGTCATTGTCGACGGCTACCAGATGGCGAGCGAAAAGGCTCTTGAATTCCTGCGTAAGATCGCGATCAAGGTTAACCCGACCGACAAAGCGATGTTAAAGAAAGTCGCGAAGGTAGCTCTTGCTAGCAAACTACTTGCCGAGCATAAGGACTTCGTGGCGGACCTTGCAGTTAAGGCCGTTCTCCAAGTAGCCGAAAAATCGGGGACCGTTTACAAGGCTGATGTTGATGACATTAAAGTCGAGAAGAAACCCGGCGGCTCCTTAACGGACACAGTCCTAATTCAAGGTGTGCTCCTCGATAAGGAAGTTATTCACCCAGGGATGCCGCGGCGTGTTGAGAACGCGAAGGTCGCGCTTCTGAATTGCCCGCTAGAAGTGCAGAAAACGGAGTTTGACGCTAAACTCAACATCAAAAACCCAGACCAAATGAAAGGCTTCCTCGATGAGGAAGAGAAAATCCTGAGGGAGATGGTTGACAAAATTGTGTCCAACGGCGCCACCGTGGTCATTTGTGAGAAGGGCATCGATGATGTCGTTCAACATTTCATGGCTAAGAAAAACGTGCTGGCCGTCAGGCGTGTGAAGCAATCAGACATGGAGAAGCTTGCGAAGGCCACAGGCGGCACAATCCTCACGCAACTCGAAGACTTGAAACCCTCTGACTTGGGACGGGTGGATTTGGTTGAGGAGCGCAAGGTCTCGGACGATAAGATGACATTCGTCGAAGGGTGCAAGAACCCGAAGGCAGTTAGCATCCTTGTTCGTGGGGGGACCGAAAGAGTTGTGGATGAAGCGGAGCGCGCGATTCACGATGCGTTATGTGTTGTTCGCGATGTGGTGGTTGAACCTCAGGTGGTTGCAGGTGGAGGAGCTCCCGAGGCTGAGGTGTCACGAATGCTCAGGGGCTACGCTCAGAGGCTGTCTGGGAAGGAGCAGTTAGCAGTTCAAGCATACGCAGAAGCGTTGGAAATCATTCCAATGACCCTAGCTGAAAACGCTGGCATGGACCCGATCAACTCCCTTATGGAAATTAGATCGAAACATCAAGCCAAGCGAAAGTGGGTGGGTATTGACCCGTTCAGGGGGAATGTTGCGGATCTTGCGAAACTCGAAGTTTATGAGCCCCTTGCAGTAAAGGTGCAGGCTCTGAAATCCGCGGGCGAAGCCGCCGGCATGATACTGAAGATTGACGATATCATAGCCTCTTCAAAATCAAAGGAAGGCGGAGCGCCCAAGGGGCCCGAAGAAAGTGCCAAAGAAGAAGGAGAAGGCGAGTCCTAGGAAAGCTTCTGTTCAGCTTATCGGTCCGAAGAAACTCACGCGTTTTGAACGCGCTCGGATCGTGGGTGCGCGAGCTCTCCAAATTTCCATGGGGGCTCCGGTTCTATTGGACGTGCCAGAATCAATCAAATCTCCAATAGAACTTGCCGAACTTGAGCTTCAGGAAGGGGCGCTTCCAATTAGCATCCGAAGAGCACTACCGGACGGAACCAGCCTGAATATTCCACTAAAGACGCTTCTCGAAGGCGAGCGAGAAGAAGCGGAACTGTAATTGGTAGCTTCGCCAAACCCACCAGACGAAAGACGGCTCTGGGTTTTTGCTCTTGTCATACTTCTGCTGGTATCGTTATGGGTACTTACGATGCGCCTCTTGAATAGCGCATTCTTGGCTTTGGATTTTGAAGTTACAATTGTGTATCTGCCGACAGTGCTTGCGGGCACGATTGCTCTGTACCTATCTTTGAAGAAGCCTAGTCAGTAAGCTTCTCGGCAGTCCGATGTCGCGGTTCCGCAGGTCAGCCGAGGATTCTGCGGCCGGACTCGTATCTTGGGTAAGGAAACATAGGGCCGGGGTAGAATTGAATGCCAGGCCGAGGCCGAGATGGTGGGGAGCGGCGGGCGTAACATATTGGGCAAAATACGTTCCGGTAATCGAACCTTGCGCAGATCAAGCAGATCGGTAATCCACACATGACGCAACTGAACTGGCTTGGCAGATGTGGATGGAAAATGCATGCTGTAGGCCATTCGAAGGGTTGGACTGGAGTCGTCGTGGCGGTCTCCGTTGCTAGAGGAACAGCCTGGCCGGGCCGAATGACAACTGATTGGCCGCATTTCAAACAGTAGTTGGCTTCGTGCCTATTTTCAGCCCCGCAAACCGAACATTTCTTGACCAACCCGTTCACACGGTTACCACAAGTGCGTACGAGCAAGATAATATTTCCTCAGGCCTCCTTGCAACAAGAAATTCTTATGAGCACCGAGGCTTCAAATTAGAAGTCAATCGGGGTAGAGATGTCCCTTGCGAGCTGTCCCAGATGCGGTGGCCCTCTTGATTTTATCTCGGGCAGTAAAACAAGGTCGAAATGCTCGAACTGTGGTTTCTACGACGATTGTTGCTAGGTGCATATGATGCGGTACGAGGACATCGCCAAATATGTGGAGAAACTGGTCGGGGAAGGCGATGGACTCCAGAAATGGGTGTATAAGAAGTCGCAGGAACTAAGAGACGATGGCGTCTTCTCAATCGACCCTACGAGGGGGCGGTTCTTGGAATTGCTGGCCAGACTTATGGCACCTGACCGAGTCCTTGAGATTGGTTCTGGTGCGGGCTACAGCGCGCTCTGGTTCATGAAAGGCATGGGTCAGAAGGGAACATTGGACGCAATTGAAGTCAATCCGCAAGTCGTAGAAGTCCTCAAGACAGTCATACGGAAGGCAGGTTTGGAAGGGCGCATTAAGATTCATAAAGGGCCAGCCTTGGAGCTGATTCGAAAAATGAATGGGCCCTACGATTTGGTCTTCATTGATGCCGACAAAGATGAATATCCAGCCTACTTAGACCAGGCTCTAAGGCTTACGAAGGCCGGCAGTACGATCTCGGCCGATAATATGCTCTGGGGAGGCGCGACCGTCCGAGGCGAGAAGCGGGAAGGTGTACATGGGATAATGGAATATACGAGACGCATTTTCGAGGACGTGAGGTTGTCTAGCATAATCGTTCCATTAGGAGACGGGCTGGCTGTAAGCTACCGGATCAAATGACCTTCGAACCCAGAATTCTCCGATAAACCCATAAGTCCCCCAACGCCCGAACCAGACCGCGTTCAAGTCGATGCCAAGGATCACCAAGACAGGGGCACTGAAAGTCTCCCTGCTCGGAATCGTCACAATAATAGTAGTAGAAAGCCTCGCCGCAATAATCACAGGGAGCCTGGCCCTGTTAAGCGATTCTGCCCACGCTTCCTTCGATGCCCTATCGACTTTGATTCTGCTCGTCGCAACCAGCCTCTCCTTGAAGCCCGCGGACGAAGACCACACTTACGGCCACGGGAAATTCGAATCGCTGGGCGCGCTTATTGGCGGGATCATACTCCTACTTCTCGCCATCGGTATCGTTGCCCTTGCCGCATTTCGTTTGAGTGCCGGAAGCACGATTCACCCCAGTGTACTAGGGTTTGCTGCAGCTGGCTATACGATCGGTATAGATGTCGTGAGGATGGCGATACTGACCGCCGCATTGAAAACCGGAAGCTTGTCCGTTCGGGCGGACCTTTATCATGCGATATCAGATTTCTTCTCCACTTCACTCGTCTTCGTTGCGTTGGGCTTAACCAGCCTTGGGTACCCTGTCGGGGACACAGCGGTGTCGCTCGTACTCGCAGCACTGCTCAGTTACCTCAGCGTGCGGTTGATCTATGCATCGATGCTCGACCTCAGTGACGCAGTTTCTGGAAAACTCGTTCAGTCCATTCTCCGTGAAATTCGGAAGACGGACGAGGTGTTAAAGATTAAGGAATTGCGAGTGCGGCGGGTGGGGCAGGTGACTTACGTCGATGCCGTAGTCGCTGTTTCACCGTACGCGGGAATAACAGATGCCGACACGATTGCTTCGAAGATTGAAAACAATCTCGCGAAACTTCTAGGTAAATCATCAATATTAATTCACCTAGAACCATTAGAATGGGACATCCCGCTTGAATTGAAGATTCGGGACGCAACGAGCAAAGTTGAAGGCGCTCGAGGGCTTCACAATCTTTCGGTAACGAAGATTGGCACTGGGTTGTACGTGACGCTTCACGTTCAGGTCGATCCTTCATTGCCACTTGACAAGGCGCACGGAATAGCAGAGTCCATAGAGAAAGGAATTGAAAGGTCGGTTCCGGAAGTGCGTCAAGTTACGGTCCACCTAGAACCATCGATGCCGGAAACTACCAGAGGCACGATCGTTGACGACAAATACATATCCGATAAAATCAGGTCAGTGATTCAAACCTACCCGGATGTTCTTGAGATTAACGCAATAACGATCTATTCAACCGACGACAAGTTGCACATCAACGTGCACTGCCTGTTCGCGGGAGATGCACCTATATCAGAAATACATGAAATGACTTCACGAATCGAAGAAGGCGTCAGGCAAAAGATGGGCAACGCTATTGTAACGGTACACCCTGAGCCTGTTGGGCGATAGCCTTCGCGTCTGTCGCGTTTCGCGGACCTTTTCTTTGCTTGTTGAACCGTCAGTTCA
>JAHFFU010000122.1:904-4558 GCA_023247835.1 Candidatus Bathyarchaeota archaeon | reverse complement strand
GAGGATCGGTTTGATCCTATCGATTGGCAAGACAGCTCCGTAAGAGATCCGAGTACCAGAGAGCCTTCGGGTCGGCGCTTGAAGACTTCCAGTATGTCAGCGTATATGTCCATACGAGAGCGCTTCTTCAAGGAATTCCTCAACGAGGAGCCCTTCGGCTTAAGCCTAGTAAGGTTTCCCACCAGAGAATCCTCGAGGATTCGACCTAACGTAGATAAATTGCAGTCACGTGCATGGCCCGAAATACTGGAGCCTTGAAGTTGCCCGGACAGCAAGAGAAAGCAATCGTGGTCTCGGAACTGCGTAGGGTATACTCTAGCTCCAAGGGCATCTTCAAGAAGTCGCGAAACATCATCGAAGCCGTCAAGGGCATCTCCTTTGATGTTGACTATGGGGAGCTGTTCGGCCTGGTTGGACCTAACGGGGCCGGAAAGACGACTACGATCAAGATGCTCACGACGCTGCTGACGCCAACCTCCGGGACGGCTAGAGTTCTTGGTTTCGACGTTGTTGAAGACGTGATGAAAATCAGACGAAGCATTGGGATAATCTTCGGTGGAGAAAGGGGCCTATACTATAGAGTAAGTGGCCGCGAGAATCTCAGATACTTCGCAGACCTATACGGCGTAGTTTTATCGAAACGTGAGAAAAGGATCAACGGGCTGCTCGAAATGGTCGGGCTCGGCGACAGAGCAGATGAGCGAGTAGAAGACTATTCCCGAGGCATGAAGCAGCGACTACACATAGCGAAAGGCCTGATCAACGACCCTAAACTAATTTTCATGGACGAACCGACCATAGGCCTCGACCCTGAGGCAGCTAGGGAAACCCGCACCATGATTAAGGCGCTGGTTGACAAGGGCAAGACGATACTCCTCACTACTCACTACATGTTTGAGGCGGACGAGCTCTGCCACCGGATAGGCGTGATTAGTGGAGGAAAAATCGTTGCTCTCGATTCGCCTTCGGCATTGAAGCGTTTCGTGATGGACGTTACTGTGATTGAGGTTGAGGCGTTCGGGGTGGCCGATGATGACCTGGCCGCACTGAGAAAGCAGCCAGGCGTAACCGCGGTTAACGCGAACCTTGAGGGTGAGCGGCAGACGATTCGAGTTCAGACTTCTCGCGGTTCGGAGTTCATTCCCACGGTAACTAAACTGCTGAGCAAGGCGAAGATAATGGATGTGAGGATTAAGGAGCCGACACTCGAAGATGCCTATCTGAAGCTGGTGGCCTAATCTGAAAGCGGAGTTTCAGACCTTGTGGGGATCTTTCAGGATGAGCATGCTCAACTTCTTTTCTGACCCACAATGGATAATTCCTAGTATTATCGCCCCTTTCATCTTCACAGCAGTTGCCCTGATCTTCTTCAGAAATACTCCGGGCCCACTTGGATTGTATGCTGTGTTGGGGGGCGGAATGATGGGCATGTGGGGCAACACGCTTTACGGTGCAGGTTTTGCGATGTCATACGACCGTTGGAATGGCACGCTGGAGTACGTTCTCGCGACACCTTCTCGACTGGTCTGGATTGTTGCGGGCCGTTCAGCTTCTAGCGCGGTTCTCGGGCTAGTAAATGCAGTTGCTGTGCTTGTTGTCGCCGTCTTCGGCTTCAAGGCTCAACTTGGCTTAGCAGATCCGATAACATTTCTGTTGGCGTTGGTTCTGACTTTGACATCGCTTTCAGCGCTGGGCGTCCTCTTTTGTTCATCCTTCCTCCTGACCCGTTCGGCTCAAGTAATGACGAATGGCCTTGAGATGCCGATCTATGTCGCTTCAGGGTCCATGTTCCCGATAGCGCTTTTGCCATTCTGGTCTCATCCACTTTCACTGTCCCTTGGACCGACTTGGGGGATTGATGCAATGCGATACACTGCCGACGCAGCCTACGTTGGCATGGGCTTCTGGCCAGACATTCTTGTGCTTGTGGCCTCAACAATAGCTTACTTGGCGATAGGATTCTGGTTGTTCATTGTGGTGGAAAACAAAGCGAGACGGGACGGAAGCCTGATGGAGTACTAGCCATTGGCGCCACAATTTCTCGAATGGCCTGCTCTCCGAATATTCGTGAGCAGCGCGAAATTCGCTTTCAAAGCATTGTTTTCGTGGCTTCGGCCGGAGATGTGGCTTATGCAGGTCCTGACGTTGCCCCTGTTTGAGATGGCTTTCTTCGTCTACCTTGCCCGATTCGTGGCCCCAGCAACTTCGAATATCACTTTCATTGCGGTCGGTAATGCGATGCAAGTGGCGTCGTTTAGCTCAATCTTCGCAGTTTGCAACCTCACCTCCGAAGAGAAATGGCAGGGAACCATCATCCAGTTGATAGCTACTCCCGCAAACCGGTTCCCACTCTTCTTAGGCCGTGCGATGTTTCAGATACTCAACGGCATGGCTTCAATTGCAGTGGGATTCATCTACGCGACCTTCGTTTTCGGCGTCGACATGTCTCGCGCTGATTTTCTCGCCTTGTCGGCCGTTATCCTGATTACTTCGCTCGCAATGACCGGCTTTGGTCTGATGCTGGGAAGTGTTGGGCTTTTCATGCGAACGGCCATGACCATCGCCAACGTATTCCTCTTCATAGGACACTTGCTCTGCGGCGTCAACTTCCCTGTAAGCGTCCTACCCATTTGGCTGCAACCATTCTCATACGCCATCCCCATGACTTACGGGACAATGGCTGCGAGAGCAGCGGTTCAGGGGTCTGGGATTCTCCAACTCGGACCGGTCCTATTGCAAGAAATTGGGGTAGGAGCCGCCAGCATACTGGCAGGCTATCTGCTCTTCGTCGGCTTCGAAATCCTCGCCATCCGACGAGGCACCTTGGAACAGTACTAGCAGCCGTTCACTTTCGAGATATTTCAAGGGAAGAATGGTTTGTCTTTATCGGTGTAATCTGGTCGTCGACTCTAATGGTTCCGCCTTCAACTATTTCGGCGCGAAGACCTCCCCTGTGAACTAGGCCATCCTTCACACCTTTCACCGTCAAATCCTCAAGATAGCCGCAGGGTTCACATAACCGAACGCCACGAAGGACAACGTCTTCTCCCAATCTGAATTGCTTACCGACAAGATGGTTTAGTGGGACGTTTCGAGTTACAATGTTCCTTCGGGTCTCAATAGGGTCCAGTCCAATGTTGAGATCACGTTTCAGAGCCTCAACAGATTCGAGCTCGATAAGTGTGAGTTGGCGACCTGGTCCAGGTTTGTCTGAGAACTTACCATTCTTCTTGAAGTAGCGATCGCCTTCCAAACCTTCGCCGGCTACCTCGTTAATCTCGCTAACTGGGACCATTTTCTCACCTGCCTTTGGAGCTATCTGGATCGCCGCAATTGTTCCAACCCATTCAGGCATGGCCTTCACCTAGACCCCTTTGGGCTTTCGAGCTATCCTGAGGTTCAAGATTAGCATAACTGCGAATATGAATATTGAACCCGCCAGCAGAGCAGTAGAGAAGTTATCGACCGCATTCGACTGCTCCGCGTGAACCCAAACCGCTTGAATCGTCATCGGCGAGTTGACGCGAATGGGTTCTCCTAGGCCATAGGAGTGGTTGCCGCTGCTCCAGTAGCCGAATTCTAGCGATTGCTGATTATCTATGGGGGTTTGAATTGACGGTTCTATCGTGGAGTTGGATTCATACCAGCCTGTCC
>JAHFFU010000122.1:0-894 GCA_023247835.1 Candidatus Bathyarchaeota archaeon | reverse complement strand
GGTGAAACGACCTCAACATAATACTGCGTCCTGTACACTGCGCTAAGTGACGTGTTTTCTTCGAGATTCAGGGTTCTTGAAGCCGACGCCTTGAAATCATTCCATTGAATGAAGGTGCCGTGGATTCTGTCCTGGTCGACGTTCTCTTGCACTTCGACGCTGTGAATGCCTTTTGAAGTTTCAATCTTCGCCTGACCCGTGGAAGTGGCCACGTACGCTCTACCGTCGAGGATTAGATTGCTGTTCGGAATGAGCCTATCAACTTCAAGCACGATCTGGCCTGTTGCAGCCAAGGCTAGAAAGTACGCTGGAGAAAAAACTTGCCAGATGTTAGCGTGCTTATGAAGCACTAATAGTGAAAAGGAGTATTCGGATGAGTCGGCCACAATTGGCATCACCAATCTAACATTGGCCGAAGAAGCTCCTCCGGCGTACTGCACTGCACTGAGAATCCCAGATGAATCGTAAGCAATCACGGCTAAGGCATCAGAGGAAGCATTGCTTGAGGTTACGGTAGCATTCACGATGAATGGTTCACCCCAAAAGACCGACGGGGGCGCGTGGATTATCGACAGACTGTATGTCCAGTTTCCACCCGATGAGCCTGTGCTGATTGGCATGGTTAACTGGCCAAACTGGAGAGCTTTGGATTTTTCGATGAAATCCACTGTGATGCCTAAGGCTATTGGGCTGTAGGTGTTATCTTTGCGTGGAGACCAGACTTCGTGCCCCATTTCGTCGAGGAGCCGAAACTCCTTGTGAAAGTAGGCGGATCGATGCCAGCCCTCGATCGGAGCGTTCTCATAGAATCTTAGACCTGTTGGTTCAAGCTTCGGGGCGTGGCCATAAAGGAGCATTAGGTTCGCCTTAAGGCTTGGAGCACCGCTGATTACG
>JAHFFU010000121.1 GCA_023247835.1 Candidatus Bathyarchaeota archaeon | reverse complement strand
TGAAGAAGACGTAGAGTTTCCCGCCTCGTCTCATAGTATCCTTGGAAACTTCTACGAACCTGCCCAGGACCTTGACTTGCCTGCTCATTGCTTGCTTGCTCATTGCTCGGCCGCGCCGCCACGGCATATGAATGGTCATCATTTATTCCTACCTGTACCTTTCGACAAAAACTAGCTAACTTTTCCTCTCTCTAAACTTTCAGGAACTTAAAACGCGCCGACCAAAAAGGTAGGGGCATAGCTCTAGTGTCACCACTCACAAACGTGTCAAAGACAGTCTAAACCGAGGCTAACGACGGTGGGTTCTGAGGGGATGGATGATGAACTATATTCGTGCTAGCTGTACGTGAGAGAACTACGGTACCTGGGATAGAGGGGGAATTGAACTCTGAGAGTAGCAATATTTGGCTCCGGTTTGATGGGGTCAACAATAGCTCGGGACCTCACAAAATCGAAACTTGTTGATCAGGTCTCGGTTTACGATATTGACCGCAAACGCCTAGACGCCCTGGCCCGAGCAGACCATTCAGGAAAGCTCTCGGTGAAAATCCATGATGTGCGTCGGCGTTCGGATACCGTTAGGCTTCTGAAGCGGTTTGATGTTGGCGTCGGAGCCCTGCCTCACGGGTTGAGTGAGTATGCCATCCAATCAACAATTAGGGCCGGAGTAAACTTCGTTGATCTGATCTTTGGATGGCGATTTGGGCAGAAGGAAATTCACTCTGCAGCGCGAAAGAGAGGAATCACGGTTATCCCCGCGTGCGGGTTGGCCCCTGGCCTAACCAATATTCTCAGTATGGCAGCTGCCGATGAAATGGACAAAGTGAATGAAGTTCACATAAAAGTCGGTGGCATCCCCGAGCGGCCAAAACCCCCACTCAACTATCGAATCGTCTTCTCCTTTGAAGCGGTGCTTGAAGAGTACTTGCGCAAGGCAAGAATCGTTAAGAACGGAAAAGTCACCGACGTCCCTGCACTAACAGGACTTGATAAGGTAACATTTCGCCCACCAATAGGGACGTGTGAATGTTTCTACACCGATGGGCTGTCAACCCTCGTACAAACCCTGAAAGGGGTTCGGGAGATGGATGAGAAAACAATCCGTTGGCCAGGCCACGTTGCCCAAATCAAGACTCTGATAGAGTGTGGACTACTCGAAACCGATCCAGTATCCTTCGACGGGAAACTCATTGCCCCACGAGATTTTGTGAGCAGGTTACTGTCTGACCGAATCAGTCTTGGCATGGAAAAGGACCTGACCCTGCTCAGAGTTGACGTAACAGGGAAGAGGGATGGGGAAAGCGTACACCAACGGTATGAGATGATAGACCACTACGACACGAAGCGGAGAATGACTTCCATGGCTCGCACCACAGCTTTCCCATGCTCAATAGCTGCCCAGATGCTCGGTACAAGGGAGGTAACCAGGAAAGGCCTTGTCCCACCGGAACTCGCCTTCAGAGGAGCACTTCGCAATAAGTTCCTGCGATACTTGCATGTAAGAGGAATGCGAATCAATTCAAAGGTCATGCGGTAAAATAACTTCGTCTCGTTTGATTGCTTCTCTCAATTCGTCAAGTTGTTTTCTATTTGTCCTGGATTTTGAAAACCGGTTATGGTAACCATTGAGCTGGCTTATATCAAAACTTCCGGAAACGACCCTCCAATCATCATAAGAGTCGAATTCAACTAATGGACGGTCTGCAAGCAGTATCTCGAGTCGATACAGTTAGCGACGTAATGACAGAATGGGTCGTCACAGTTGGCCCGTCTGATTCGTTGCTGACCGCAAGAGACCTCATGACGCGAAACCGCGTTTCTCAACTCGTCGTCGTAGATCAACGTGACCGACCAATCGGCTTCATATCCAAGCGAGCTATTGCGCGACTTCTCTTGGAGGACGCGACAGTACGCGGCCTTGAAGACATCCCCGTGTCAGAAGCTTCCACCGAATCAATCCCGACGCTCAGACGGGACTTACCGGTTTTCAACGCAGCACGTTTGTTCGACATGGAAAACATTGCCTATACGGTAGTCACAAATGACAAGCCTCTCTCAGGGATTATGACGGAGACAGACCTTTGCCACTACTTCTCGCGGAAGTGGCCTCGAAAATTCAAAGTCGCTGAATTAATGGCGAGAGATTTCATCTTCGCGAAAAGCAGCTATCCGGCCGTGCACGTAGCCCACGCGATTGTTTTCCGCCAACCCAGTGTGCCTGTCATGGACGAAGAGCTAGTGGGCATACTGACACTGTCAGATCTCCTATCAATCAGGGAGAAAGCACCCAAGGCCACTCATGGAAGATTAACTACAAAGCCAGAGAGCGATGTCGCTTTGATCACGACTAAAGACCTGATGACTCCAAACCCAATCACAACCGACGAAGACGCAGACTTAGCTCAAGCAGCGCAGATAATCATCAACAAAGGAATAGGCAGCCTGCCCGTCATCGACGACGAACTGAGCGTAGTAGGCCTCTTGACCAAGCACGACATTGTCAAAGCGCTTGGCAGGATTGGCAGGAACCTGGCCTTAGAAGCTTGAATCGATTAGGCTTGGTCATCACGCTCGTCAGTTACGCCATCGGCTCAGCCATCGTAAAGATAGAACACCCAGTGGGACAGTTAGCGATTAAATCAGCTGCTGAACAAGCTCAAATAACTGTACAGGCGAGAATCATGCGACCCGAAGGGCCTGCACAGTATGGATTTGGTCAACTTTGTTGCCACCGTCGTCGTGGTAACAGCTTCAGGCGCTCTTGCTCCGGGACCACTGTTTTTCGGCTTATTGATGCATGGTTCTAAGGAGGGGGCTCGGGCCGGTTTTTCGGCCGCTATCGGACACACAATCGTGGAGCTGCCCTTAGTTCTCGCTCTCGCCCTAGGCCTGCTCGCGGCCGCCAGCCAACCGATGATCAAGGGCGTGATTGGCGTGGTTGGGGGTTTAGGCTTGATTGGTTTCGGCGTACTTCAGATCTATGAAACGATCAAGAGCAAACCTGTCTCCGCTGAGATACCAAAGGCGAAGAACCTTCCTGCAAGTTCCCTCATTTTAGGCCTAGCCCTAACTGGGCTAAATCCCTACTTTATTCTCTGGTGGTTAACGATAGGCTCAGTTCTCATAGTCCAAGCCTTAGCCTTCGCCGCAATCATTGGCGTACTGATAATGTACGTTTCACACGTTTGGATGGATTACGCATTCTTGACGACAATAGCCCATCTGGGAAAGAAGGGCAAGGCCATAGTTGGTTCACGATACTATAAGCTCGTCCTGACCGCTTTTGGGTTAGTTCTAATCTACTACGGAGCAACCTTCGTGCTAGACGTGTTTAAGTTGTAAGAAGTTTCTTAGAATTATTCGCTTTTATCGCTGAAGAGTCGAAATCATCTGGTTCACTATGACCACGGTCAGACCTGCACCTCTGAAACCGACCGTTCCCATCGAGGTACTGAACAGAATTGATGTTCGCGTCGGGACCATCGAGCTTGTTGAGGATGTGGAGGGATCAGACAAATTGGTGAAGTTCACTTGAACTTCGGCGACCATCGAAGAAGCATACTGGCTGGAATGAAGAAGGAACGTCAAAACCCGAAAGAAGTTGAAGGAAAGCAGGCGCTGTTCGTCGTCAATCTCGAATCGAAGAAAATGTTCGGTGAAGTTTCCGAAGGCATGTTGTTCGATATAGGGTATGGCGATGGAATCACGCCCGTGCTTGCAGTCCCTGACCGCCCTGTACCTAGTGGGACGCGGGCTGGATGAGGTTCTGTGATTCTAGGCGGACGATTCATGGAAAGAAATTTTGGGGACGTAACGTAGTTGAAGCAGCTTAGGCTTTCGAGCGCATAGCAATCAGAAAGCCGAGCCCACCAGCAAAGAAGCCAAGCAATGCGAGTGCTATGAATGCGGCTATTGGTTGTTGGACCACTACCAGCACCAGGTGCGCGTCTCCGGGCTTGCCACCCAAGCCCCCAATGTTCGTTGCTGCTACCGCACGGGCTGCCCAGTAGCCTCCCCACATCGTAGCTAGCGATGCACCCGCCACTCCGACGTTGCCGAGCACCAAATGGACCCACGAAAGAGCTTTCGCAATGCCCTTGTATCTTCTGCCTTGGACTATCTCGATGTAGAAGTAGAACAGAGATGTTACTGCCATGGCAACCACCCCTACGATAAGATACACTATGTATCCCATGTTGAACCAGCTGCCAGCTCCACCACCCGCAATGACCCTAGCCACCGACATTGGTAGTAACCCAATCTGGTCGCCGTATGCTCCCAGGAATGTTATGGCCGCAGCGACTGCACCTTGGATTATCGCTGCGTAAATAAATAGGCCAACCATTCTGCTTTGAGCTCCTTTGGACTGCAATTCTATCCCTCCAAGTTGCGATGGGGTAAGTGTGCTCCCGAACCTCATTTAAGGGCCTGGTATATGCTCTCTTTACGACAAATAGACAACAACAACAAATAGTAGAAAGCTATTGTCCGTTTGAGACAGCTAACTGTTCGATGAGGAGCGGCAAGTCGTTTACGGATCCCAACAGATAGTCTGGCTCGGCTT
>JAHFFU010000120.1 GCA_023247835.1 Candidatus Bathyarchaeota archaeon | reverse complement strand
GCGCTTCTCAATCTCCTCACCGGACAATACCGGCAATCGTTTTCACTCCAGACTCAGCTCACACGGTGAGCGTATTGTACCTAACAGTCTTGCCTCCCAGGAGACACACATCTTCGCTAACAGGCGCTGTCAGGTCTTCGTCTGGTCACAGATTTGTGCTTACTTTCACTGACCTGTCGCATTTAAGGAAATGGACAAGCCGAGACCATGTTATGCTTGCCGTTAGATGCGTCAGGGCCGAGCTGTTCGGCTTAACGAAGATTAAGGCACATAGAGTGCGCGAGCTGTACTCTGTTTGGCGCAGCATGATTAGTCGTCCATCATCGTATCGTGAACTTCGTGAACGCTATCCGTATCTTGATTCGAGGTACGCGAGGGCCGCCAGCTTTGGCATACGAAACTCTAATGAACCTCTCCAATTGCCCAAGGACATGTTCCGAATAGTTAAGGCCAATGGCAAGTTTGCCAAATTCTTCCTGCGAATTCCAAGAGGAGCCAGAGAGTATCTCTGGCTACCACTGCGCATGAACCTTGACAACCAAGAAATAATCCAGAACAGCGATTACGGTGACTCGAAACTTGTCAAGCATGGGAAAAGATTTTTTCTGCATCTAACGCTGAAGCATGAAGTCGAATGGCGTGAAGCGTCGAGCTTTCTCGGAGTGGACCTTGGGGAGAGAAACCTTGCCACTGCTGTGCTTTGGGAAGGATCTCACGCGAGCATTCCCCGATGGTTCTACGGGAAAGAGGCGCGAGGCGTGCGCCGACATTACGCATGGCTCCGGAAGCGACTTGGGGAACGGAAATTGCTGAAGGTGATTCGCCGTATAGGAAAGAAGGAGAAAAGGACCATCAATGACTTCTGTCACAAGATAAGCCGCCAAATCGTCAACACAGCCAAAGAGCATCAATCAATCATCATTCTAGGTGACCTTAAAGGCATACGAAGAAGGGCTAGAGGAAAGAGGATGAATCGAATCGTCTGCAGTATGCCGTATTTCAAACTCTCTAGCTATATCGCAAACAAGGCGGCTTGGGAGGGCATACCCATCATCTATACCAGCGAAGCTTATACCAGTAGAACCTGTCCGCGATGCGGTTCAGAGGGCAGAAGGCCTCACCAAGGATTATTCCGTTGCCCCAACTGCTGTTACGAGGCCAATGCGGACTATGTTGGTGCAAGAAACCTTGCTGAGAGGGCGTCAAGATGGTTTGATGCCGGAGCCTTATGGGTTCAGGCTCAAAAGGGGGACATGACCACCGGCGAAAGCCCCCAAGTCATGCAGACGAACACCTGACAGAACCCGCTAACCATATACACGAACACTAGGGTTATGCCTGCGCGACAGTACGGGCCCGTAGTCGAGCCAGGATTAAGACACAGCGGCCCAACCGGGTCGTGTAAGCCTTCGGAGCAGATGCGGCGAAAGCCTGGGATCCGGGGTTCGAATCCCCGCGGGCCCGCCAAATTTTCCGACAACGATAAAGTGATCTAACAGTCCCAGCTGGTATTTCACACTAAGTATCGCTTCTCAAGTTCATATGCCTAAAGTTCTTTCAACGGATCAGTTGGTCAAGTCTAGTTATTGTAATTTTTCCAGTCACCATCTTGCCGGTAAACGTAGGTTCAGGTCCAAATATCGAATGGTTCACTGGGGCCGTAGTCTTATTGAAGTAGGCTGTAATTGCAAAACTGCTACCCACTCCACTCCCCCTCGCACTCGCATCTACAGCTACTGCTTTGAATTGTGCAGGTTCGACAGCAGCCCGAGATCCTATTTTAACCGAAGCGGTTGCCGCCTCGGTCGCGCAAGACAGAGTTCCCCTTATGGTCACGCGTGGACTGCCGCCTGCGTCTTCATCAAAATTCATTGGAGATACTTTATCGGAAACCATAACCATGTAAAATTGATGCGCTCCGATTACCGCATTTCCCAGCTCATAAGTCTGCATTGCAAAATCCACCAGATTGTCTTCAACTTGGCATTGGACAATGTCGGGAGTAAAGGCGAAAACTTCCCTCATCGGCGCTGTAGGGTTTCCGTTAGGATCAGGCATAAACTTCAGGTTGGTTCCCGCACCAAAAGCTACTTTCCTCTCAAGTAAAGAGGAGCTCGGTCGTACACCCAATCCTGTCGTTGCGGCTGTCAGGCCTAGCGCGTACCCTGATAGGCCGCTCACGAGCCCAGTCCCCAGGTGCTTTAACCAATTTCTCCTCTTCATGTCTGGCGCTGACATTCGGTAACACCGTTCAGCTAGAATCACTAGCCTAAGCAGGTGTTTTCCTCGCATAAAATGCTTTCAAATAAGGAACGTACCGTATGTTAGGTGAGAGGGAGTGAAGATTTAATGAAAAAGTTCTCCCTTTTTGGGATGATCCTCTACGGTCTGAGCGGCGTTATTTCTCTTGGGTTAGGACTGTACTCTCTGCCTCCTTCGAAAGGAATGTCTGGCGTCTCACCAGGCACAGGGATGATAGGGGGATCTACTCTGACGGCGTGGGCTAGCATTTCGCTAGGTGCGGTCCTCTTAGGTATGCTCGTTGTGATGCGATCGATAACTTCTCCTAGGTTGGTACGATGGAATGCTACGATCATGGGGGCTTTCGGAGTTCTCATGCTGACTTTAATGCCTATAATGAACATGCCAGTCTCTCAAACACCTTCCCTAGTGATGGCAATCTTAGGGGGACTTATGCTCGCAACCAGTTTAGCAATCAATGTAATTGCAAATCCCATCGGCAAGCCTAGAGCCTGTCCCGAATGCGGCTCGAGGGTTGTTACGTGGAGCAAAAAAGGAATGACTTACTGCACAAGTTGTGAATGGTACTTCGGAGCCATACCCAACAGCACCTCGATAATGGTCTGCGGGGATTCGGGTGTAGGCAAGACTATGCTCATTCTGAAACTTATCGACGTATTCCAACCCAGAGGAAAGAAATGCGTCTTCGTAGGTTACGATCAGCCGCCTGCAGTTACAAAGAGCACTATCGAAGAGGTTCATCATGGTCTAAATCACATCGCTGGACGCAATTTTCCAAGTAGCCAAGGCCTGATCATGGTGGATGCGTTTTCGAGCACTGCGTCGTTGAAGAGCGATGAGCAGTACCACACTGACCACGCCTTCGACCTGAATGAAATCAATCTACTCTTGGCCGACCTCTCTAAGACCATTGAAGGAGGTATAGGCGTCATTATCGACTCAGTCAACCCTCTGTTCTTGCACAAAGATGCGTCTTCCGTCTTGAAATTCCTTGATTATTGTAGGGCCAAATTGATAGGAAAGGGCGGTCTATTCGTGTTTTCAATAACGGAGGGAACATTGGAGGAGAGCGTTCAGAGGAAACTGGAGTCCATAGTAGACGCAGTTATTGAAATAAAGTTTGTAGACGAACACGCGCACATACGACGTTTCAGGCTAAGGAAGATGCGAGGCCGAAACTTTTTCGACGAATGGGTTTACTTCGAAATTCTTCCGAAAGAAGGCATGGTTTTCCAGCCCATAAAAAAGGAGACCCTTGCGGCGTAGAGCCGCAAGAATATCTAGTGCGTTGCCATTGTTCCGATTGCCTCCTTAAGGCCCCAACCCGCCAAGGCTGTCCCCGCCGCGAACAGAACGATGGCAATAACGAATCCAGTAGCACCGCCGAAGAGAGCAAAAGCTGGAATTCCGCATCCCAGACCAACAAGAACCCCCCCTATGATTGCCTCATACAACTTGCCCTTGACCTGCTTGATCGCAGCGCCCGCCCAGAGAGCCAGAGCCAAAGTAAGAGCAACCGTCCACGGGTCAGCTTGATAAGTGGGGAAATTTAGTCCTACCGTAGGGTCAACGGCCGAACCTATTCGAAGTAAGACGTCGATAATCACCCAGGTAGCAGCGGGCAACATCGCGGCCTTCAATGCACTAGGCACGATGGTCTCACCTCCCGATTAGTCAAAAAATCCCGTAACGAATATCCGACTATCTGTATATAGCATTGTCTATGACAGTCGGCATGTTTCACTGGCGAAACTGCTTTGCCCACCAAGACAATTGTGAGTTCTCGGGCGCATAACCACGAAGATCGTACTCGTGAACCCAGAATTAACGAACTGCTTCTGAGGGCAAGAATATTACGGGTCCCCCCGGCTATGAACCTGAGAATTTTGAAACCAATCCTAGCAACAAAAATGCTCCGAGCCCCCGGCGGGCCCGCCAACTTCAAAGAGTCCTGCATTGATTTTTAGTAATTTGACTCCGGCTGTTTGATAGTGGTCTGAGCGAACTCTAGACACTGGAACTTAAATTTCGATATACCAGACATACACGCCATCTACTATCCCCATGGAGCACGTTCTATTGGTACGGGAATTTTCTTCTTGGGGGCGGTTGTGGAATCACAAGGATTTCATGCGCCTGTGGACGAGCGAAACGATTGGCGCGTTCGGACGACAGGTTACGGCCCTGGCGTTGCCAACCGTTGCAATACTCCTGTTGAACGCAGGCCCCCTCGAAATGGGTGTCTTGAACGGTCTAGAGGATCTTGCTTTCCCACTCTTCGGTCTCTTCGTGGGAGTCTGGGCGGACAGG
>JAHFFU010000119.1 GCA_023247835.1 Candidatus Bathyarchaeota archaeon | reverse complement strand
ATTGGCGCTACGATAACATCATTCATAGAGCCTCGATTCCTATACTTCTTCTTCGCCGCCTTCCTTCTCACTTCTTTCTACGGCTTATCGGGGCATCTGAGAGAGGATTTCACGAAACGGGTTAAACAGGATAGATTCTCGAAATGGTTAGAGTTGAAAGGAAGTTACTACGACAAATCCTCGAAGAAAGAAATTAGATACAAGATGACAAACGCGCATCTTGGAGGTCCAGGGATGATGATCGCAGGTTTAGCAGCTGGAATGCTTGGCATCGGTGCCGGCGCCTTCAAGGTCTCAATCCACGAATTGATCTTGAAGATGCCATCCAAAGTTTCGAGCACCACCAGCAACTTCATCATTGGAATAACCGCACTCGCCGGAGCAAGCGTCTACTTCGCATCTGGCCTACTATTCATTGGCCTAGCGGCACCCATGGCCATAGGAACAAGTGCGGGCGCCGTATTAGCGGGCAGGATTTTGAACCGCTTGCCTAATCGAGCAGTAAGGTACCTCTTCCTAGCCATCGTTTCCGCATTCATTGTCCAGATGCTCTACAAGGGGATAATCTTGCCGTGAAACAGATTTCAAGCGAAGAGAGACTTGAACTGGCGATAAGCTACATCCTGATAGTGGGCGTTCTGGTGAGTGTTGCAATCGAAGCAGTCGGGATCGCAGGTTATTATTCGGCGAACGGAAACCTGAACATAGTTTTCCAACCGAGCTTCGCGATGACAGGAACAGACTTCTTCAGCTACACGGGAAAACTAGTGCAAGGATTTCTCGTGGGCGCGTGGACACAGATTCAGGTGCTTGGCTTGGGAATCGTCTTGTTGATGCTCACACCCTACTTGAGAGTGGTAGCTTCCGTGATCTACTTCGGTTTAGTCAAGAACACGAAATATCTGCTCATTACATTGTTCGTTTTAATCGTTCTAACGACGAGCCTTCTCGTACACTGACCTCAGGATTCTGTCTGCAACACTCTGTGTTTCAAAGTGGACACCTAGTTTAAGCGTGTTGCACATCGTTGTGCGAGCGACAATACCAGTGATGAGAATTGAAATCACTCTACCAACCTTGGCGAGGAACTTGGTTTCGAAAGGCGAAATTTGACTCAACTCTTAACTCAATGCAAGCTGTTCAGGGCAAGCATTGGCGGGGAATGAAATGAACAAGATACCTATTTTGGCAATTGTGCTCGTCGTGATTGGGCTCGGGAGCTTGGTCGTCGGCCTAACCTACACTGCATACTACGCTAGGCCATATTCTAGTCTGGATTGGCAGCCGCAGAACCAGCAAGGAATGATGGGACAGTTTTACTCGCAGCAGCAAACCCAATCGACCACCGCCATCACAATGGATCAAGCGAAAGCAATCGCCCAACAGTACCTCTCGTCACTTGGAAATTCGAATCTAGCGATGAAGGAGATCATGGAATTCCAGAACAACTTCTACATAGTCTACTATGAGAAGGACACTGGAATCGCCGCCTTTGAGATGCTCGTTTGGAAGCAAACCCCTGCCCACGGAATGATGGGCAGCGGCATGATGGGCGGGCGTGCGGCCACGGGGGTCATTATGCCCGAACCTGGGCCGAATATGATGTGGAACACAAAATACGGTATCATGGGCCAGGGAATGATGGGCACAACATACCAAAGTACCTCAACAATGACCATCACGAAGGACAGGGCTCTCCAGCTGGGACAAACGTATTTGGACGCCAACCTGAATGGCGCGAAGGTTGAGGATGCAACACAATTCTACGGATACTACACGATTGATTACACTGTGAACGGAAAGATCGCTGGGATGCTGAGCGTTAATGGATATACGGGACAGGTCTGGTACCACTCATGGCATGGAAACTTCATTCAAGAAACTGAGTTCGACTGAAAGCTGGGAGGTGAATTGAAGAAATGACTGAAGAGAAACCTACTGCCGCATTCATACTGTCGCTGGTCGCAGGCGTGTTCATCCTCCTTGGCGGAGGTATGATGACAATGATTGGTTCCTGGATGGGCAATTACGGATACGGGATGATGGGACGCTATACCGGAGAGGGTGGTGTGATGGGCACAGGATACGGCATGATGGGGGTCGGATTTGGCGCCATGGGAGTGTTGGGCCTCATCTTCGGAGCCATAGTGATCATCAGCGCCTTAATGCTAAACAGCAAACCCGAGCAACACTCCACTTAGGGGTCGCTTATCGTGCTTTTCTCGGTTCTCAGCATATTCGGCAGCGCGATGGGAGGCTTTGGCGTCGGCTTGGTGCTCGGCCTCATCGGCGGCGTACTCGCGATAACTTGGAAACCAACCAAGTAACTCACCATCCCTCTTTCTTGCGTCCTTCGCATTTTTTCTCAAGGATCAGAATGAAGTTCCTTCAACGAACCGACGTGAGAACTCGTACTTGCCCTGAAAGATTAATGTACAGCGGGCAAACCTTAGCTTCGCCTTCAGAATTCAAGGTGCTATTGATTGCCCTTCAAGAACGGCGATTTCATACTCGCCAACTACACACTCTAAATCAAAGAAAGCGGTGAAACCGTTGGCACAACACTTGAGAACGTTGCCAAGGAAGCGAAACTCTACCGAGGAGAGGAACACTACGAACCCTTCTTCATCATAGTAGGCGAGGGTTGGGTTCCGAAAGGCCTAGACGAAGCGCTGACAGGCCTTGAAGTCGGTAAGCCGAGCACTGTCGAGCTCTCACCTGAGAAAGCCTACGGCGTGCGGGACCCGAAAAAAGTTCGACTCGTCCCGATGCGAAAGTTCACCGCCGAAGGGCTTACACCCGTCCCAGGATTACAAGTAAACCTAGACGGGAGAGTAGCGCAAGTCCGCTCCGTGGGGGCCGGCCGAGTGCAAGTTGACTATAACCACCCATTCGCCGGGAAGACATTGATCTACGATTTGACAGTTGAGAAGGCCATCGAGACCGACGAAGACAAAGTTGGGAACCTAGTCCACAAACGGATCCCAACTGTGGACCTGGTGAAATTTGCAATCAGGATGCAGCAAGACAAATTGGAAATCGAAATACCTGAGGAGGCTTTCTTCCTAGAGGGATTGCAGGTGGTGAAACAGACAGTAACGGCTGACGTAGGAAAGTACCTGCCAAAGATCGAGACTGTTGCCTTCCTCGAAACGTTCAAGAAACCTCAAGCCCAGGCCCCAGCCCCGGCGGCCACGCCCGAAGCGAAAACAGCGCCTGCCGCTCAGCCGGCCACGGCAACCCCATCGCCTTAGAGGACTTTACGAATCGACTCCAGTGCCTCTTTAGCCACGAAACCCAAAATCACGAATGTCGCCGCGTAGTCAACCCACGGAACTTCCCAGTAATAGTTGATTACCAAACCAGAGAGTAATGCGGCCGCCATCCAGAAGCAAGTAGCCGACTCCGCCGCATCAATCGTCAATGGCAAACAATTACTGGCTTTGCCGATGTGTTTCTTCTCATACCACAACACTGGCATAATCACAACAGCTCCAATTGCGACGGCGATGCCCAGCAGTGACGATTCGGGTCTAATACCGCTGAGGAAGGAGTAAATCATCGCAACCCCAATTACAGGAATCAGTGAAAGTAGAAGCAGGGTGGTAACCCACTCAGCCTTCTTAGTATCCACATCGCCTGTAAGGCTCGCGCGTCCTGTCAGCATGCTCCGCAGATGATGAACGACGGCAAACGACGACAATAACTCAATGAGGCTGTCGCCACCGAAGGCAAGAAGCGCTAAACTCCAAGCGCCTATGCCGGAATAGATAGCGACTGCGCATTCCAGCGCCATCCAGGTCAGACTTACATATTCGACTACTAGCCCACTTCGCAGGAGTTCGGTTTCTGTTTTCATGACTCCCCTACTCGTACCCAGCAACCAGCCGGGTTGATTCATATTATCTCAGAATTACCTTTCACGATGAACTCGGCGGAGTTGCCGAGAAATAACGGTCGTTTATCTGATTCGCCTATACCTGTTCATCGTGTGCGTCTGCCAAGAGTAGCCGCGCAGTTTCTTGCTTGCTCCAAAGCCACAGGCGGAGCAACGTTTCCATCTGATGTGGTAGGAATGGCGGCCGCAGCGTCGGCATCGGATATGCGTTTTTGCACGTCCGCGCCTTCCAAAGGAGGCTGTTCCCTTGGTCAACTCAATTCAAAGCCTGAACGCCTATTCGAGGCGTCTACCTCTTTGGCGGAGGTGAGACGAGAACTACATTGTCGCCCCTAACGATGATTGTGCCTATGTTTCGCGTGTTCTCGGGGTTTGACACGTCTTCGGCGTCTTCTAGGACTAGGTTCATGTGTTGGTCGTAGCTGTAGAGTTTCCCGCGTATTGTGCGGCTCCCTTTCAGTTCCACGAGAACGATTTTGCTAAGGCTCTCTTGGAAGATCTTGTCAGCAACTGCGGACATTGTTCTTTCTAGCTTCCGGACGTGAGTTCCCCGTAAAGGAATAAGCTCCAAATTAAAGGTTAGGCCTACACAAACCGTGGCCACAATTCAAATCAGTTTTCCATTCATCCCTCAACCTCTCCGGAAATACTGCAGTGTTAATTATCGGGAGAGATTGTAGAGACTTGAAGATTATTTGCCAGTAAGGCGGCATCTCAAGGACA
>JAHFFU010000118.1 GCA_023247835.1 Candidatus Bathyarchaeota archaeon | reverse complement strand
GAATGATCCGTAGATTGTTCTTACAAAGAACAAGTAAGCCATCCGCTTCAGATTTTTCGCCTTGGACCTAAATAGCATCACCACAGGGATCGACAAGAACGCCGTAGTTAACCCAACACCGAAGATGACCGAGAAGAAGAAGAGTGGAAACAGGAAAACTAACAAACCGAATGCAACTAAGGGCGATAGCACCGTCAAATCTCTAATTGAGTGATACTTCCTGATCCACATTAGAACTGTACGTCCATACCACAGCTTCTGTCGCCTCAGCTCTTGAAAAGTGTGTGGAAAATGCCTGAGTCCGACACCCTTTATCTGCGTCGGGCGAAGAAGACCGAACCTAGACAGCCGATTCATTAAATCCATATCTTCGCCAAACCCGAGAGAGTCATCGAATTGAAATCTGTCAAGAAGTTCTCTTTTGAACGCCCATCCACCAACCGTACTGTAGGGGAATAGAGGCGACTTGCTATCCATCATCAGATGATACTCAAGCCAGCTGTCAAGAATTATCCTAGTTTCGAAATATGCCATATCATGATTTTCTAGAGCATCATTGAGTTGACGAAGAATCTCGGAATCAGAAAGTAGGAAATCGGCGTCAAGCAGAAGAATATTCTCACCGTGCGATGTTTGAATACCTAGATTCCTAGCGGTTGACACGTTTCCCCTGTTTTTCATGATTGTTGCTCGGAATCCTTCGCCGTTCATTTGCTCTGCTAGCTGTGCTGCTAGCGTTGCCGTTCCGTCAGTCGACCCTCCATCTACCACTATCACTTCCACCGGTCTGTAGGTTTGACTATGTATGCTCTTCAAGAGTGGAAGAATATGTTCCCTCTCGTTTAGTACAGGGATAACTACGGAAAACCGACCGTTCAACCGATGCGACGACCTCAAAGGGCTGCCAGCCACATCCGAATTTTCAGACTCTCAAGTTTCATTCAGTTTACTTAAGTCTATCAGGAGCAAATTCAAGTTAACCCAGTGGCCGTAGCCTCACCTAGTATCGGTTCCTATCCAGGCGATAAACGCTGCCAATCATGCCCCTCACTTGACCTTTGTTTCATGAATTTGGCATGTCGAACGATGTGAGCCTTGGAAGGGCTATTTACCGGCAAATTGGTGCGGAAATCCCCGTGCCCCGCACCACAATCGTTCTAATCATTTCGAGCTAATTGTTTGGAGGGCTTTTCGAACACGGCTGGCGTCAGGTTCCCTCTTCGTTTTTTCCCAGATCGTTAGAGCGTCATTCAGGTTCCTGTTTGCTTGGTCAGCATCTCCTTTCCTTTGGGCGATATATCCTGCTAGCTCGGTTTGGAAGCCAAGGACCCAATTCTCTTGAATCATGGTTGAAAACTGTTCAATCTGCTCCAGCAGCTGTTTGGCGTGAATCAGGTCATTGCTCAAAAGAGTAGACCGTCCCAATTGGAAGAGTATCTCCGCTCGAAAGACGGTCGTTGTGTCGTCGATCTTCTGTAAGTAGTCATTGGCCTCGTTCAGCCACTTTTCTGCTGCCGGTAGATCGTTTGTTTCAAGCGCCAGAGTTCCAAGTTCGCGTAAGTTGTCTGAAATAAGTGTACTCCATCCCGTCTCACGCGATAACGGTAATGTTTCTTCGAAGTACGCATGGGCCTTTGAGTAATCGCCTTGCGCCATACTGACGTGCCCCAGTATGAGTCGCGGGTACACCTGATAGAACTTCCAATTACCAGCGAGCCTCAGGTTCTCCTCAGCGATATTCTTCGCTTGATCGTATCTTCCCATGGGAATGTAGCAGTAGTAGGCAAGTTCACTGCTCAGGTGCAGCCTATAACCAAGCATGCCGCGCCGCGTTGCTTCTTCAAGACCCTCGCTGTAAATTTCAACGGCCTTCTCGAAATCATTTTTCAACAGTGCTGTCACGTAGCCCAAATTATTATGGGCTCGGCAAAGTGGGTCGTAAAGTTCGTTGTCCCGAGAAATCTTAATCGCATCCTGGAGCAGCTTAATGATGCGCTCTTTCTCGTGAAATGGCAGGCTTATTGCTAATGTCTGGTAGACATGCGCTAAGACTTCCGATGCCCCCGCTTCCTCTGCAATCTTAGCTGCCTTCTCGGCCGATTGAATCGCATCCGATGGGCGTCCGCCCAAGACGTAAATTCTAGCTATTTGGGCATGTAGTCCAGCGGCTTCCGCGTTTCTCGTATCATCGCCTAGTTCTGCAAGGCCTTGAAGGCACAATTCTCGGGCCTCGTCAGCCGAAGCGCCGCGGCTCCAAGCGTAGCTCGAGTAAAGGTCGTATAGGGCGGCTACTCGTCTGGGCAAGTTCAGCTTTCGGAATGCGTTGATAGCTCTCTCCAACAAGTCTTTGAACCTCACATTACGCGTGAAGTATGATATCTCCGCCATTCTCTCAAGGAGCTCGGCTTCAAGCTTTAGGTCATCTTCGACCAGGTCGAGCGCCTGCTGGTACAGTTTCCTTGCTTCTTCGTGTGCGTAAAATCGTTGAGCGTTCTCGGCTCCTAGGATTGTATACTTGAGTGCTTTTTGGTTGTCTCCAGAGTGCAAATAATGGTAGGCTAGTTTTTCCGGTTGCATTCTGACGAGGTCTGAATGTTTTTCTTCGATTAGATCCGCTATTCTCTTGTGATATCTTCTTCTCCGAACGAGACTGATTTCATGAACTAGGTATTCATGCACCGGAGCGTCTACGAATTGAAAAGACTCGATTAGCCCTGTCTTGCTCTCGCGAAGGATTCGAGCACGCAAGGCTTCTTCCAATTGATCTAGAAGGGCGTCTTCCGAAATCTCCGTAACGTCTCGAAGGAGCTCAAAGGTAAATTCGCGGCCTATCATCGCCCCGATGATCAGGCTTTGAAATGTAGTGGTCGTCAGCTTGCTAAGTCTTTGTTTTATTACGGTCCTAACGGTCGCAGGTATCTGCAAATCCGAGATCTTCAGAGGGCCCATTGTTTCAGTAGAGCGGAGTTGTTCAGCTACCGAACGCGTGAGTTCTTCGACAAAGAATGGGTTGCCTCCAGTTTTTGCGAAAATTGATTCCGTGAACTCGGATGAACTTCTTTCTTTGCCCAGTATGGATTCTATTATCGCGGCGACGCCTTGCTTGCTGAGTGCCTTTAGTTGTATTTCCTTCAATCTCTTGTCGCGCTTCTCTTGATACACGTGTTTTGCCAGCGGGCTTTCCGCATCAACCTCGGCGTCGCGGTAAGCGCTGATAATGAGAATGGGTTGATTGTAGGACCCTTGTGAAACGTAACTTAGCAATTCAATCGTAGCGTCGTCAGCCCACATTAGGTCGTCCAACAGGAGGATTAGGGCTCTCTGTTCCGCCGCCTTGGCCAAAGCTGCACGTATTGTTTCGAATAAGTTTAGTTTCTCTTGCTCTGCGGAAGGAAAAAGGACACTAATGACCTTGCTTGCGGACGACCTGCCCTGTATTGTTTGACCTGTGCCTTGGAGGTTTGTCACTGTTCTTAGGAATTCAGGCGGAATGAACGTTTCCATTTTATCTCTCTGTGCCACAACCGTCGTTCCCATAAGTTCCTGCAGAATTTGAATCCAAGGACCGTAAGGCAGAGCCCCTACGTCGCGGTTGCACCGGGCCTCAATAAATCGAGCTTCATGCCCTATCTTCTGATGAGCAAACTCTCGGACTAGGCGAGTTTTTCCTATGCCTGCTTCTCCCGTGACTGCTACAGTAGTCCCTTTGCCTTTACTGGCTTCGTCAAGGAACCGATTCAGTGCTCCTAACTCATGATCGCGCTCAATCAGAGGCAACTCTTCTGACAATACTAACCCTGCTAGTCTGATCGAAACGGGCTCGCCAAATATTGAGACTTGTGTAAGATATGAATAGTTGCCCATATCGTTGGGCACTAGACACAAAAGAGTAGGGAGGGGGATTCCAGTTGGATTTGCTTCAGGGGTTCGAATCCCCTTCCCCGCACCATTTTACTCGATTTTCCGTCGAGTTGGGGTTTCGTCAAAAAATGCTTTCTCTTCAGTTGGTTGAAAGGCTCTACCGTTCGGTTTATTGCTGATTCTACTGTGCCCTCGTGATTGGAGCAGACGAACTTGGGGTTGCCGGAGAAGATTCGCGCGATCGAGGAAGAGATGAAAAGAACACAGGTCCACAAGCACACCGAACACCATGTTGGTCTCCTGAAAGCGAAGCTCGCAAAGCTCCGGGCGGAACAAGAGCATTCGCAAGGATCCAGGCAAGGTGGGACGGGCTTCGAGCTGAAGAAAGGCGGCGACTGCACCGCGGTACTAATCGGCCTGCCAAGTGTCGGAAAGTCAACTATCCTAAACAGGCTTACAAACGCCAAATCAAAAGTCGCCGGATACGCTTTCACAACTCTGACGGTTATTCCTGGCTTACTTGAGCACCAAGGGGCGAGAATACAAATCCTCGACCTACCCGGCATCATCTCAGGCGCGGCAACCGGCAGCGGTAGGGGCAAGAGAGTCCTATCCGTCGCAAAGAACGCCGACCTAATACTCCTAGTTCTGGACGTATTCCAACCCGACCAGCTCAGCGTACTAACGAGAGAGTTGTATGAAATGGGAATCCGGCTCAACACGCAGCCCCCGAATGTGACCATCAACCAATCCTCCCAAGGCGGGC